>NZ_JBFUIT010000133.1:0-9927 GCF_056401735.1 Luteibacter sp. P4_D7_3 | reverse complement strand
CAGTGGGGTCGGCAAGGTTGGCGACCAGTTCGGTCAACGCGGTGGGCGAGAGCTTCTGCCGTACGTCGGTGAAGAGCAGCACGTCGCCGCGGGTGAGAGCGACAGCGTCGTTGAGGCAGGCGGCCTTGCCGCGGCGGTTCGGATAATCCAGCACAGTCAGGCGCGCGTCGGTGGAGCGGCGCGCCGTGGTCACGGTGTTGTCGTGGCAACCGTCGCAGGCGATCACGATGTCGATGAGTTCCGGTGGATAGTCCAACGCCTGCAGGCTGGCCAGCTTGGCGCGGATGAAGCCGGCCCCGTCGTGCACGGCGATCACGATGCTCACCGTCGGCAGGATGGCCCGTCGTGCCACCGGCTGCGGGCGCAGGCGTGCCTGCAGCCACACCAACACGGGGTAGCCGACGAAGACATGGACAAGCAGCAGGGCCGATGTCCAGCAGGCGAGCCAGGCAATGTGCGAAATCATGGCATTCCCCCCGGTGCCGTGTGTGTCAACCGCGCCCGAGCAGACGACTGAACAGGCCACGTTTCGAGGCGGTCGGCGCCGCTGGCGGAGCCAGGGCGAGATCCGCGGCGAGCGTGCCGAGCGTGCCGTTTGCGATATCGAGCAGGTTGAGTTGCACGCCCGTCAGTTTCTGCACGCGCATGGCCATGTCGACGGCGAGCAGCGAGTGGCCACCGACATCGAAGAAGTTGTCGCTGGTGCGGATCCGGCACATGCCCAGCAGCTCCTGCCACACGGCGGCGAGCAGGCGCTCGCTTTGCGTGCGCGGTTCGTTGCTGGTCGGCGTGCCGTTCCCGGGCTGTTGTTCAGTCGGCAGCGGCAGCGCGGCGATGTCCGGCTCACCGGTAGCCAGCAGCGGCAGGGCATCGAGCAGCGTCAGGCTGGCCGGCATGGACCAGGCTGGCAGGTGGGCGGCGAGTGCGGCGCGCACGCCGTCCGCGTCCGGCTGGCAACCCGGCGCGGCGACGGCGTAGGCATCGATGTGGTGATCGCCGGCGTGACCGATGCGAGGTACCGCCAGGGCCCGGACGATACCGGGTTGGGCGAGCAGAAGGGTTTCGATGGCGGTGGGTTCGATGTCGAGGCCGTGCCGGCGAATGCGGCGGTCGTCACGGTCGAGCACCTGCACCATGCCGTCGGCGAGCCAGCGACCGCGATAGCCCGTGCGGACCAGGCGGTCGTCGCCCGGCTGGCGATCGGCGAGCGCCCGCGTACCGAAGGCTGCCGCCAGGCCGCGGCCAGCGATGGCCAACTCACCAGTCGCCCCGATCGGCGACGGTTCGCCATCGTCGTCGAGGATCCAGACTTCACTGTTCGCAAGGGGGCGGCCCTCATGCAAGGCATCGACGGTGCGGTCGACGCGACCACAGGTGGCGACGGGTGCCGACAGGGCATCGCCGAACAGCGTCCACAGGCCGGCCGTACGTTCGCCGACATGGGTGGCCATCTCCGGTGTGGGCGTACCGCTGACGATCGCCGCCTGCAACTGTGGATCGCCGGCCCAGCCCTGCTCGAGCAAGGCGTGCCAGGTCTCCGGCGTGGCGATGAAGCGGTCGAGCGCGCCGAGTTCACCGCGCGCGAGGTCCTGCGGCTCCTGCACGACCCAGGTCGCACCGCTGGCCAGGGCGAGCAGGGGCTCGATCATCGACAGGGGATCGGTAGCCAGGGCATCGCCACCGATGCGCTGACCGGCGCGCAGGTCGAGTGCCTTGATCAGGCCTTCGACTGTATTGGTTATGGAACGATGCGAGAGGGCCGCACCACGTGCGTTGCCATCGGCACCCGGAACGTGGAACGCGACGGCCGGCATATCGGGCTCAGGAGAAGCACCTGCCACGACATCGTCGAGGCGCACGCCTTCGATTTCGGCATGATCCGCGTCGAGCCACAGCGCGCAGGCACGTGGCCAGTCCAGCGTGGCTTCGAGTGCCATGTCGCCGATCATCACGGTCATCCGCGCGTCGGCCACGATGTCGCGCAGGCGCGCGGCGGGGTCGGCGCGGTCGAGGAGCAGGGCGGTGCCGCCGGCATGCGCGATGGCGAGGAGGCCGGCAAGGCGGTCGGCACCCGGATCGACGCAGAGGCCGATCACGCTACCGGGCAGGGCGCCACGGTCGCGCAACAGGGTCGTCATGCGTAGCGCCCGGCGCAGCAGCGCCACAAAGGTGGTGCTGCGCGGTCCATGGATGATCGCCACCGCATCCGGAGAGAGCTTCGCGCCGCCTTCTACCATGGCGTAGAGGTCGAGCGGCAGATGGGCGTCGCTACCCGTGGCGTTCCAGCCGCGCATCTTTTCGCGCTCGGCCGGTGTGGCCGCGGTGAGTGAACCCACCGAGAGGGAAGGATCGGCGGCGACGCGCTTCATCATGTCCAGGTAACGCTCGCGCATGAGGCGCGCCGTGCTCGCCTGGAGCAGGTCGGCGTTATAGGTGACGCCGCCGACCATGCCGTTGTGGCTTTCGAGGAACCACAGGCCGAGGTCTTCGGTCGCGGCACTCTGGAACAGCAGGATCTGTTCATGTGCAAGTCCGCCCCAGTCCACCGAGCGCTGGCGTGCATCCTGGAACGAGAACAGGGCCTGGTAGAGCGTGGCGCTGGCACCGTGGCCGACTTTCAGTTCGCGTTGCAGGTATTCCAGTGGCACGTCCGGGTGACCGAAGGCTTCGATCGCCGTGCGTTTCACGTGGCGCACGAATTCGAGGAAGGAGAGCGCAGGGTCCACGCTCACATGAAGCGGAAGCAGGTTGTTGAAGTAGCCCATGACCGATTCGACTTCGGTCTGGTTGCGACCGCGCACCGGCGTACCGACAACCAGCTCGTGCTGGCCCGCCGAGCTCGACAGCATGGCGTAGTACAGGGCGAGCAGGGTCATGTTGAGCGTGGCGTCGGCCTGCCTGGCTACGTCGTGCATCGCGTCGGTGTCTTCACGCGTGACGCGGATCCACTCCGTGCGACCGAGCCCGGACATGCCCGGACGGCGCGGATGATCGGTCGGCAATGCCCGCACGTCGCCCATCTGGGCAAGACGCTCGCGCCAGAAGCCAAGCTGCGACTGGAACGCCGGAGAGTCCAGCCAGTGCGAATGCCACTCGGCGAAATCGCCGTAGGTGACAGGTAGCGCAGCCAGCGGCGAGGGCAGTCCGGCAACGAAGGAGCGATACAGCGCTGACAGTTCGTTGTAGAGAATGTCGAACGACCAGCCGTCCCAGATGATGTGGTGCGGCATGAAGAAGAACGCGTGCTCGTCTGCGGACAGGCGAAACATGYGAGCGCTGAAGAGCGGAGCGCTGCCCAGGTCGAAGGGCGTATCGGTGAGCTCCTGCAGGCGGTGCATCAGGCGTGCTTCGCGTTCTTCGGTGGGCAGGTCCGAGAGATCCTCCGCAGGGAACAAGGGGTATTCCAGCTGCGATGAGACGACCTGCGCGATATCCTGGCCCACGTCGCGGAACGCGGTACGCATGCTTGGCTGCCGCTGGATCAAGGCCTGGAAGGCCATGTCGAAGGCATGTTCGTCGAGGCGACCACGAAGGCGGTGCGCGGACGGCGCGTTGTAGGTGACGCGACCGGGATGCATGCGCTCGAGTGCCCACAGGCGACGCTGCATGAGCGAGAGCGGCGCCTGGTCCTGATGTGCGCGGTGATCGATCGGTGCGGCGGCGGGTGCCGTCCCGCTGGCCACCTGCGAGCCGATGGCGGCGGCGAGCTGCTCGATGGTGGGCGCGTCGAACAGGGTGCGGAAGGAGAGCGTGACGTCGAACTCGCGGTTGAGTCGCGCCGTGAGCTGCGCAGCGAGCAACGAATGGCCCCCCAGCGCGAAGAAGTCGTCGCGCACGTCGAGGTCGGGCAGGCTGAGCACGGCTTCCATGGCGGCGGCTACGCGGCGCTCGTCGTCGTTGCGCGGCGCCATTCGTTCACCGGGTGTCGCCACCGAGTGGGCGATCGGCGGCGGCAGGGCTTTGCGGTCGATCTTGCCGTTGGGCAGCAGCGGGATCGCGTCGAGCATGAGGATGTGTTGCGGAATCATATAGTCGGGCAGACGCGAACGCAGGCGCGAGCGCAACGTGTCCTCACTGACCGTGGCACCCTCGCGACCCACCACGTAAGCCACCAGGCGCACGTCGCCCGGACGGTCCTCACGCGCGATGACAACGGCGCGGCCGACCTCGGGGGTGTCGGCGAGCACGCTTTCGATCTCACCCGGCTCGATGCGGTAGCCGCGAACTTTCACCTGAAAGTCCAGGCGGCCCAGGTGTTCGATCATGCCGTTGGCGAGCCAAYGACCGCGATCGCCGGTCCGGTACATGCGTGAGTCCGGTGCCTCCGCCCAGGGATCGGGAACGAAACGTTCCGCGGTGAGCTGCGGACGATCGAGGTAGCCGAGCGTGACGCCGGCACCGCCGATGTGAATCTCGCCGGGCACGCCGAGTGGGCAGTGGTTGCCGCGCTCATCGAGGATGTGCACGGTGGTATTCGCGATGGGACGCCCGATGTAGATCCCTTCGCGCGGGTCGGACACACGCCAGTAGGTCGAGTACACCGTGGTTTCGGTCGGGCCGTAGCCGTTCCATACCTCGCCGCAACGATCGAGCAGGGCCTCGGCGAGGTCGACCGGCAGGGGTTCACCGCCGGAGACCGCGCGGAACGCGGGGCGACCTTTCCAGCCGGCGTCGACGAGCAACCGCCAGCCAGCGGGAGTCGCCTGCATCATCGTGGCATCCACTTCTTCGATAAGGCGACGCAGCTGCCCGCCATCGCGCACGTCGTCACGACCGGCGACGACGATTTCGGCACCGCTGGTCAACGGGAGCATCAGCTCCATGAAGGCGATATCGAAGGACAGGGTCGTGACGGCGACCAGACGATCGTCGGGAGCGATGCCCGGGACGCGCTGCATGCTGGTGAGGAAGTTGGCCGCGGCGCGGTGCGGCACGCGCACTCCCTTGGGGCGGCCGGTCGATCCGGAGGTGAAGATCACATAGGCCACCGAATCGGGCGTGGCCGCCTTGCGATTACGTTCCGGGCGCTCGAAGGAAGCGTGCACCACTTCTTCACTGGTAAGCGCGAGGACGCGTGTCGGGTCGAACGGAAAGGCCAGGGGCGCGTTGTCGTCGACGACGAGGGCGGCCAGCGCGGCATCCTCCGCCATGAAGGCAAGACGATCGGCCGGGAAGGTGGGATCCAGGGGCACGTAGCCGGCACCGGACTTGAGCACACCGAGAACGGCCGCAACCATGTCGAGACCCCGCGCAAGCGAGAGGCCGACCAGGTCGCCGTGGCCGATGCCCCGCTCGCGCAGGGCATTGGCCACACGGTTGGACCGTGACTCGAGTGCCGCATAGTTGAGTGAGCGGTCGGCATGACGCACGGCCGAGCGCTCCGGCGCGCGGTCCACCTGCTGCTCGAAGAATTCGTGGGCAAGGCGGAGTTCGGGGAATGGCGTCGGCGCGGGTTGCAGTGCGGCCAGTTCGCGGTATACCGCGTCGGAGACGATCGGAAGCGCGACGGCCTCCAGGGTCGGATCGATGGCGGCCTGACGGAGCAGCATCGCGTAGGCGTCGAGCCAGCCCTGGATCGTCGCGCCATCGAACAGATCGGCGTTGTACTGGCATTCGAGGCGCAAGCCGCCGCCAACCTGCACGGCGTTGACGAAGAGCTCGAAGTTCTCGTAGGCGCGCGGTATGGCTTCGACATCGAAGCGCAACCCGGGGAAGGTCACGGTGCTTTCGTCGAGCTGGGCATCGAGATTGAACAGCACGGCCACCAGGGGCAGGCGCGAGGGATCGCGGGCGATCGACAGCCGGGCGAGCAGGCTACCCAGCGTATAGCGCTGGTGGTCGAAGGCATCGAGCAGGTCGGTGCGTACCGTGCCGAGCAACTGCGCGAAGGTGGTTGTGTCGTCGATCTGCGTGCGCAGGGGCAACACATTGACGCAGTGACCGACGAGGGTGTCGTGGCCCTCCGCCGCCTGGCCTGCCGAAGGCATGCCGATAACGACATCGTCCTGCCCCGCGATACGGCGGAGCAGGACGGCGAAGGCGGTGAGCAGGGTCGCGTAGAAGCTGGCACCGTGGGCGGCGCCCAGGCGCTTGATCGCGGTGACCTCGGTCGGATCCAGCGTGCGGTCTTCGCGCCGTGAGGTGAACGACCGACGGCGGGGACGGGAATGGTCCGTAGGGAGGTCCAGCACGGGCGCGGGACCGGCGAACCGGCCCAGCCAGTACTGTTCATCCTCACGGGCTGCCCCGGTGCCGGCGTGCGCGGCCTCGGCCAACGCGAAGTTCGAGAACGCGCCGGCGTCGGCCGGGCCGGTGCCGTGGCCCGTGCGCTGCGCGKAGAGGGCGGCGAGATCGTTCACGATCACGCCGAAAGACCAGCCATCGCACACGATGTGATGCGCGGCGATGGTGAGCAGGTGACGGTCCGCGGCGAGGCGGAACAGCTCCGCGCGCACCAGGGGGCCGTGTTCGAGATCGAAGGGCGTGGTGACGATGCGGTGGAGCGCACCCATGATGCGCGCATCACTTTCGAAGGGCGCAAGGAGCGAGAGGTCGTGGAAGGCGACGGGGAGCGTCGTGTGTTCGGCGACGAAGAGACCTTCGCCGTCGCTGCTGAACGTGGCTCGCAGGGCCTCGTGGCGATCGACGATCGCCTGCAGGGCCGCTTCGAGAGCCGGCACGTCGAGCAAGCCCTTGAGGTTGATCGACACCGCTTCGTTGTATGCCAGCGAGGCTTCCGGCTCCAGCCGGGATGCCAGCCACACCTCGCGTTGCGGCTCCGTGGTCGGCACAAGCCGCGACAGCGGCGCACCGGCGAAGGGGTCATAGTCGACCGCTGTGGCGGCGGCCAGCTCGTTCTGCGTCATGCGGTGACCCTCAGGTACTTGCCCGGCGCATCCGGGTTGGGAACGAACCAGGCGGGACGGCCTTCGGGATCCTTGCCCAGGCGTGCACCCGGCATGGGCGGACGCTCGGTATCGAAGGAAGGCGTTTCGCGGCGGCGCGGCAGAAATTCCGCTTCCTGCATTTCGAGAATCGATTCACGGAACGCTGTGGCGATAGCGGCAAAATCCGCGTCGCTGTGTGAGGTGGTGAAGAAACAGGGAAAGTTGTCGAGGATGTGGATGCCGCGGCTGCGCATCATGGCGAAGAGCAGGTCCTGCAGCGGGTGGTCTTCGGTAAACGTGGTCTTCCACACCGAAGCGAAGTGGACGACGTGAATCGGTGCGCCGACGCTCACGCAGAACGCGTTGAGTTGCTCGGCCATGGCCGTGACCTTCGCGTTGAGCGTGGTCTGCAGCTGGCCGCCTTCGTTCGTGAGATGGGTGAGCACGGCGTGCGCGGCGGCCAGGGCCAGCGGGTGGCGCACGAAGGTGCCCGCGAAATAGGTGACGCCCACGGTCGGCGTGGAGTCGTCGCCAAAGCGCCAGTGGCCGCCGTCCAGCGCGTCCATGAAGCGGCGCTTGCCGGCGATGACGCCGATCGGGAAGCCGCCGCCGACGACCTTGCCGTAGGAGGCCATATCCGCGTCGATCCCGAGGACAGCCTGGGCACCGCGCGGATGGGCGCGGAAGCCGGTAACCACTTCATCGAAGATGAGCAGCGAACCGGATTCTTCGGTGATCGCGCGCAGTTCCTGGAGAAACTCTACCGGCTGGAAATCGGGGCGACGGCTCTGCACGGGCTCGACCAGGACGGCAGCGATATCCGAGGCGCGCTCGCGGATGATCTGCAGCGACTCAGGTGTGCCGTAGTCGAGCACGAGCACATGTTCGGAGGTATTGCGCAGGATGCCCGGCGCGGCGGGTACGGACTTCAGCTTCTTCGTGCCACGGACGATCACCTCGTCGAAGATCCCGTGGTACGAACCGGTAAAAATCACCAGCGTGTCGCGGCCGGTGACGGTGCGCGCCACGCGAACGCAGCCCATGACGGCTTCGGAGCCGGTATTGCACAAGGCGGCGCGGTCGAAGCCGGTAAGGTCGCAGACCTGTTTCGCCACGATGCCGGCGAGCGGATGCTGCGGGCCGATCTCGTAGCCCGCATCCAGCTGCTTGCGCACCGCGTCGAGCACGAAGTCGGGCTGCCAGCCGAACAGGTTCATGCCGAAGCCGTTGAGCGCGTCCACGTAACCGTTACCGTCGAGATCCCACACCTTCGATCCCTTGGAGCGCTCGATGACGATCTGATAGACGATCTCCTTCAACAACGGACGGAAGCCGTTGACGACGCGGGGATCGGCAAGATGGCCGCGGTGCTCTTCGGTATAGTCCTTGGATGTTTTCGTGCGCTCGATATAGCGGCGCATGAAGGCGTCGAGTCGCGCACGCTGGCGGCCGCTCAGTTCGGTAGCGCCGTGATGGATGCGGGCGATCGCACCAAAAGCCTTCTTGACGTCGTAGGTGGTATGGGCGAGCGCAGCCTCTTCGTCACTGGTGCTACCGCCCGGGCTGCTCTGTGTAGGAGCCGCTTCAGCGGCGATGGGTGCTTGCGGCAAACTGGCTATCGCCGCTGAAGCGGCTCCCACAAAGGCGGATGCGGGAGCGGCGGCTCCCGCCAGTAACGCCAACTGTTCCCGCATGATCTGCATCTGCTGCGCGATCACGTCCTGGACCAGTCCGCCGCCCATGGCCATCGCCACGGGCGCCGCCGCCGCGACCGGGGCGGGCATGGCCGCCGGCGCGGGCGCCACCGGCTGGGCTTCAGCCGGCAACAGGCGATCGATGTGTGCCGCGAGCCGCTCGAACGACGAGCAGCCGTCCATCAGTTCGCGGAAGGTGATCTTCAGTGCGTAGGTCTTCTGCAACTGCAAGGCCACCTGGGTGAGCGAGAGCGAGTCGAGCCCCAGTTCCACGAAGTTGGCGCCCGGGTCGACACCCTCCAGTTMGGTTCCCGAGACATCCTCGAACAGCGCGAGGAGTTCGCCGACGAGGCGCTGCGGACGAGCGTTGCTGGTGGGGGCGGAAGGCATCGGCATGAGGGGCTCCGGTACGACGGGAGAAACGGAAGGGGTGATATCGAGCGACGCGAACGGCGCGACCAGGGTCGGCGCGATCTGCGGAAGCTGAGGCAAAGGGGCGGCAGCGGCGATCGGAGTGACGGACGCCGGGAGGCGTGCGTCGATCCAGTGACGCTTGCGTTCGAAGGGGTAGGTGGGCAGGCGCACGTGGCGGCGGTTTTCGCGGTGGTCGAAGGCTGCCGTCGTCACCGCCACGCCTGCGGACCACAACGCGCCGGCGGCACCGAGCAGTGCGGCACGTTCGTCGGCCGGGCCGTCACCCAGGGAGGCAACGATCGTCCGGCCGCGACTCTGCGAATGCTGGCGGGCCAACAAGGCGAGGCTCGGCCGCGGACCGACTTCGAGAAAGGCGTGCGTCGCATCGTCCAGCGTATGCAGCAGCGCCGGCGAAAAGCGCACGGCGTGACGCATGTGCCGGGTCCAGTAGTCCGGCGAGGTGGCTTCCTCGTCGGTCAGCGGCAGTCCTGTCAACGTAGAGACGATGCGGATGCGCGGCGCACTGAGCGACACCGCCGCCACTTCGGCACGGAAAGAGACCAGGACGGGATCCATCATCGCGGAGTGGAAGGCGTGGGACGTATGCAAGAGGCGGCAGGCGACGCCCTCGGCGTCGAGCGCGAGACGGAAGGCTTCGACGGCCGCCGTCTCTCCGGAAACCACGCTCGCATTCGGCGCGTTCTCGGCAGCGAGGGAAAGAGCGTCCGGGAGGCGCGCCCGCAGTTCGGCGGCTCCCAGACGAACGGAAAGCATGGAGCCCGCGGGAAGGGCCTGCATGAGGCGGCCGCGGCGCGCGACAAGTCGCGCGGCAGCGGCCAGCGGCATCACGCCGGCCAGCACGGCGGCGGCGAACTCGCCGACGCTATGGCCGATCATCGCCACCGGTTCGACACCAAGGCTCATCCACAGGC
>NZ_JBFUIT010000132.1:0-9952 GCF_056401735.1 Luteibacter sp. P4_D7_3 | reverse complement strand
CCCTGGTCGTCGATCGTGACGGCCACTACTCGGTCGGCAGCGACGAAGTGCTGGGCGAGGGCATCGAGCCGCTCAAGGCGACTATCGAGCGTGTCGCCGGTAACGACCGCGATCGCCTCGTGGTGATCCGCGCCGATGCGATGACGCCGCACCAGAACGTGGTTCGCGCGATGGATGCGCTCGGCCAGGTGGGCTTTACCCGACTGTCGATCGCGACCACGCCGAGCGAGACGGGTCCGGCCCGGTGAGCAAGGAAAAAGTCTCGGTCTGGGACGCCAAGAC
This sequence comes from Luteibacter sp. P4_D7_3, assembly GCF_056401735.1. Lineage (NCBI taxonomy): Bacteria > Pseudomonadati > Pseudomonadota > Gammaproteobacteria > Lysobacterales > Rhodanobacteraceae > Luteibacter > Luteibacter sp. P4_D7_3. The sequence continues at coordinate 9,670 of NZ_JBFUIT010000132.1, read as the reverse complement.
CTGGCAGACCTATAAGCGCCTGCTCGGTTACACGCGGCGGTTCCGCACGGCGGGCCTCATTGCCATTGTCGGCATGATCATCGACCCGGTTTGCCTGTCGCTTTTCACGAGCCTGCTGAAGCCATTGATCGACAACCTTTTCGTCGACAAGGATCCGTACACGATCTTCTGGATGCCGATCTGGATCATCGCGATCTTCGCGGTGCGAGGCGTAGCCTCCTACGCGACTGACTACGGCATCGCCTATGTGGGCCGCAACGTGGTGCAGGCCATTCGTGTCGACGTCTTCGCATCCTATCTTCGCCTGCCGGCTACCTTCTTCGCCAAGGAGCCGTCGGGCCAGCAGATCTCGCGCATTACATACACCAGCGAGCAGGTAGCTTCTGCGTCGGCGGATTCGCTCAAGATGGCCGTCACCGAGGGCCTGACCGTCATCGGCATGCTTTGCGTCATGCTGTATTGGAGTGCCTATCTGGCGATGGCGCTGCTCGTTCTGGTGCCCTGCGTGGTGGTTATCGTCACCGTCATCAGCCGCCGCTACCGGAAGATCAGCAAGCGTATCCAGGGCAACATGGGCAGCGTAACCAGCGCTGTCGAGGAAGCCGTCGCGGCGAATCGCGAGGTGCGCATCTACGGTGGGCAGGTGCGCGAAGGCGATCGTTTCGGCGAAATCGCCGACCGCCAGCGCCGTCTCAACCTCAAGGTCTCGGCGACCAGCGCCGCCTCGGGAGCTACCATCCAGACGGTCGGCGCCATGGCGCTTGCCACCCTGGTATTCCTCGGAACGCGCCCAGGCATCATCGAGACGATCACCCCCGGAGTGTTCACGGCCGTGCTCACGGCGATGGGCGCTATGTTGCCGTCGCTGAAGCGTCTGGCCGGAATCCAGGCAAACCTGCAGAAAGGCGTTACCGCCGCCGAGGACTTGTTCACGATCATCGACGAGCCGCCCGAAATCGACACCGGCACGGAAGACCTCGTTCGCACCAAGGGCGACATCCGTTTCGAGAACATCCACCTGGTGTACGAGCGCAACAACCACGTCGCCCTGCGTGGCGTGGATCTGGTCTGCAAGCCCGGTACGGTGACGGCCCTGGTGGGACGCTCCGGTAGCGGCAAGTCCAGCCTGGTCAGTCTGCTGCCGCGTTTCTACCAGCCGACCGAGGGCCGCATCCTCGTCGACGGTCGCGATTACTCGCAGTACACGCTGCCCTCGCTGCGCCGTCAGATCGCCTGGGTGGGCCAGAACGTGGTGCTGTTCGACGACACCGTGGCCGCCAACATCGCCTACGGCGAAATGGCTGGCGCCTCGGAAGCCGACATCACGGCGGCAGCGAAGGCCGCGAACGCCATGGAGTTCATCGAGCGCCTGCCCGAAGGCCTGCAGACGCAGATCGGGCAGGGCGGTAACTCGCTCTCCGGTGGACAGCGCCAGCGTATCGCCATTGCCCGCGCCATTCTCAAGAACGCGCCGATCCTCGTCCTCGACGAGGCGACCAGCGCGCTCGATACCGAGTCGGAACGCCTGATCCAGGACGCGCTCACGCGCCTCATGCGCGACCGCACCACGCTGGTGATCGCCCATCGCCTGTCGACCATCGAGCACGCCGACCAGATCGCCGTCATGGACCAGGGCAGGGTCATCGAGCTCGGCACGCACCGCGAACTGCTCGACATTGGCGGCCAGTATTCGGCCCTGCACCGCATGCAGTTCCACGAGCAAGCGGCGAGCTAAGCGGTGGGCCTCGGCGCCTCACTGCAGCGACATTGGTACGGCGGCGGGAAGCCGCCGCTCTGGACGCGTCCGCTGGAGGTGTTTTACGGGGCTGTTGTGCGGCGTCGTGCGGCAGGCTTTCGCAACGATCCTTCGGCGGTGATTCGGCTTTCCGTACCGGTTGTGGTCGTCGGGAATATCACCATTGGCGGCACCGGCAAAACGCCGCTGATCGTGGCGTTGGCTGAAGCGATGTCGGCGCGGGGTTTCGTTCCGGGTGTCGTGAGTCGCGGCTATGGCGGTAGCGAGCGTGGGCCCTATCTGCTCACCGGCCAGGACGACCCCGCGAAGGTCGGCGATGAGCCGAGCCTGATTCGCCAGAGTGGTGTGCCTGTCGCTATTGGGCGCGAGCGTCCGGAAGCGGCGCAGTTGCTCATAGACGCCGGATGCAATCTCATTCTTGCCGACGATGGATTACAGCATCATCGTCTGGGTCGCGATGTCGAGATCTGTGTGATCGATGGTGAGCGTCGGCTGGGGAACGGACATTTGCTTCCGGCCGGGCCGTTGCGCGAGCCGGCGAGCCGCCTCGCCGATGTCGACTTCGTTGTGGTCAACAGCGGCACGCCAGCCGGGACCGAGATCGCCATGACGCTGGAAGGTGGCATCGCGATCAACATGGCCGACCCGTCGCTTTCCGCACCGCTCAGTGAGTTTGCCGGGCGGCCAGCGCACGCTGTCGCGGGTATCGGCAATCCCGCACGCTTCTTCAGCAGCCTTACGGCGCACGGCATTGCTGTGGATGGCCATCCTTTTGCAGACCACCATGCATTCACCCGCGACGATTTTACTTTCGCCGATGGTTGCCCCGTGCTGATGACGGACAAGGACGCGGTGAAGTGCCGCGACTTCGCACGGGCGAATTGGTGGCGTGTGCCGGTGCGTGCGGTGTTGCCCGAGTCGTTCTACGACGCGATAGCTGCCCGTGTGGGAGCCGCTTCAGCGGCGATAGCCAGGTCGCCGTAACCCCATCGCCGGCATAGCCGGCTCCCACAGAAAAGGCCGACCCGAAGGCCGGCCTTTCATTGAAACACCCAGGCGCTTACTGCACGCGCTGGACGTTACCCTTTTCGTCGACCACCACGATGTCACCCGTGCGGATAGACGAGGCATCGGCGACCTGGACATTCGTGTAACCGCCGCCGCCCATCTTCAGGCGCAGGGTGTAGCTCTCGCTGCCACCGCCCTTGCCGATGGCGTTACCGGCGAAGCCGCCGCCGACCGCGCCGGCGACCGTAGCGACCTTGCGTCCGTTGCCGCGGCCGACCTGGTTGCCCAGGACGCCGCCGGCGATGGCACCGATCACCGCGCCGGCCGTGCCGTGGTCACGGCCCTGGACGACGTTGCGCTCGATGCTCTGCACCACGCCGCACTGGTCGCAGCGGACATAGATGCCGTCGGACCGGGTGATCGTGGCGGCCGAAACGGGGGCGACTGCCGCGGTGGCGAGCAGGGCGGCCATCGGGATGCCGAGGACGGTCTTGAAATTCATGGTGGTCTCCTTTCGGGCGGCTGGCAGGGTTAGCCGCATGGGGAACAGTCTAAGCATGTCGGCTGAACGACGATGGAGCGATTCTGGCTTCACGCATTCCGTGGATACTAGGCGGATGAGTACAGCCATCCTCTGGTTCCGCCGCGACCTGCGTCTTGCAGATAATCCCGCCCTTCATGCCGCCGTGGCTGCCCACGAAAAGGTGGTGCCGCTCTACGTCCACGCCCCCGACGAGGAGGGCGAATGGGCGCCCGGCGCCGCCAGCCGCTGGTGGCTGCATCACTCGCTCGACGCGCTCGACACCTCCCTGGGCCGGCATAAAGGCAGCCTGCAGATCCTGCAGGGCTCCAGCCTTGACGCCTTGCGGGCCGCTATCGACGCGACCGGCGCGACAGCCGTCTACTTCAATCGCCTCTACGAACCGAAAGCGATCGCACGCGACAAGGCGGTGCGGCGCGCACTGGAAAGCGACGGCATCGAGGTCGCCTCGTTCAACGCCGCGCTCTGGTGTGAGCCCTGGGACATCGCCACCCAGCAGAACGAGCCCTACCGGGTGTTCACCCCGTTCTGGCGCAACCTGCGCACGCGCATCGATGCGGTCGGCCCGGTCGAAGAACCGTCGTCCCTGCACCTGGCAAAATTGCCGAAAACGTCGTCGCTCGACGCACTGGGCCTGCTGCCGACGCTTGACTGGGCGAGCGGCTTCGCCGAATGGACGCCGGGCGAGCAGGGCGCGCAGGAGATGCTCGACCTCTTCGCCGACGATGCCGTCGGCCACTACGTGGAAGGTCGCGACATACCGGCCAGACACGGCACCTCGCGTCTCTCGCCACACCTGCATTTCGGCGAGATCTCGCCGCTTCAGGTGGCGGAGGGCCTGCGTGAGCGCGTCAAGAAACGAAAGAACGGCGCCGACATCGAGCCTTACCTGCGTCAGCTCGGCTGGCGCGAGTTCGGTCACCATCTGCTGTATCACTTTCCGAAAACGCCGAAGGAAAACTTCAATCCGAAGTTCAACGCTTTCCGTTGGGAAAAGCGCGACGCGCATGCGCTCAAGCGCTGGAAAGAAGGCAAGACCGGGATCCCCCTCGTCGACGCCGGCATGCGCGAGTTATGGGCTACGGGCTGGATGCACAACCGCGTGCGCATGCTGGTGGCGAGCCTGCTGACGAAGAATCTTCGTCAGCACTGGCTGCTCGGCGAGAAATGGTTCTGGGACACGCTGGTCGATGCCGACCTGGCCAACAACGCGATGGGCTGGCAGTGGGTGGCCGGCAGTGGTGCGGACGCCGCACCGTATTTCCGCATCTTCAATCCGGTGACACAGTCGGAGAAATTCGACCCCGACGGCACGTATATCCGTCGGTGGGTACCGGAGCTCGCGCATGCAAAAGGTCGCCTCGTCCACGCGCCATGGGAAGACGAGGCCTTCCTGAAACAGTCGGGCTACCCGCGACCGCTGGTCGATCTCAAGCGCAGCCGGGATGAGGCGCTTACGGCGTACCAGTCGGTGCGGAGCGGTCCTTCAGCAGCAGGGCAAGCACCGGCGGAGTGACCATGGCCGTGAGCAGGGACATCGCGACGATGACGGCGTAGATCGTTTCGTCGAAGACACCGGCCGCGAGCCCCAGTGACGCGATGACGACGCCTACCTCGCCGCGCGGCACCATGCCGAAGCCGACGATCAGCGCGCCGCGTCGACCCAACGACATCGAGCCGAGGTAACCGCCGGCCAGCTTGGAGACGATGGCGATGACGGTGACCACGGCGAGCATGCCCAGCGCACTCGCGCTGGCCAGCGCCGAAAGGTTCACCTTGGCGCCGGTGACCACGAAGAAGAAGGGTGTGAGGAAGGCCAGCAAGGGTGCCGTCTGCTCCTCGAGCTGGTGTCGCTGGCTGGTCTCGGAGGCGATCATGCCGGCGAGGAAGGCGCCGATGATCGCGGCCAGGTGGAACTTCATCGACAGGAACGCGAGACCCAGGCACAGGGCCAGTACGATCGCCAGCGGCGACATCGGGTTGCTCGGCTTGTCCAGCCAGCCGGAACCGCGGCGCATGACCCGCGTGCCGCCCCAGCCGATCACGGCGACGAAGCCGATGGCACCGAGCAGTGTCCCGACCAGGCCGCCGATATCGACATCGCCACCGCCTTGCAGTGACGACACGATGCCGAGCAGGAGCATGGCCAGGATGTCGTCGATCACGGCGGCGCCCAGKATGATCCGCGCTTCACGGCGTTGCAGCACACCCAGTTGCTGCAGCACGCGCGCGGTGATGCCGGCCGAGGTGGCGACGAAGGCGGCGGCGACGAACATCGAGCGGATCCAGTCGAAGCCGGAGCCATGCGCCCACACGGCGCCACACGCGAAGGGGATGATCACGCCGAGCACGCCGACCATGAAGGCACTCGCACCGACCTTCTTCAGATCGTCGAGCCGCGTTTCCAGGCCGACTGAGAAAAGGAGCAGGATGACGCCGATTTCCGCGAGGACATCCAGCGGGGTGCCGGTGGCGATATCCGGCACGCTGATCCAGCCAAGCGCCGAGGGACCGATCACGCAACCGGCGGCGATTTCGCCCACCACGGCCGGCAGACGCAGGCGTTGCGCAATCTCGCCGCCGATCTGCGCGGCGACGAAGATGATGAAAAGGGTCAGCAGGATGCCTGCGGAATCGTGCATGGGGTCACTCCTTGTCGTTCCCGAGGGTACCCTTTATGCCGTGGCGTCGGTGACCGTGGCAACCCGCGTGTCGCGTAGGCGGCTGAAAACCCAGCTCGCGGCGAGAGTGATCATGCCCAGCACGATCACCGACCAGCGGAAGGCCGATACATAACCCTGGGCGTCATGGGAACCGAGGAAGCCACCCATCAGCAGCGAGGCCAACGCGATGCCGAAGCTCATCGACAGGTATTGCGCCGTTGATGCCATGGAAGAGGCCATGGCCGCGTGGCGGACATCCAGGTCCACGTACGCCAGCGTGTTCATCGAGGTGTACTGCAGCGACATGAAGGCGCCATAGACGTAGACGAAGCTGGCGATGATCCACATCGGCGTTTCCGGCGTGAGCAGCGCGAACGAGCACAGCACGATAGAGACCGCGATGGTGTTGCCGAGCAATAGCCTGCGATAGCCGAAGTGCGTGAGCAGCCGGTGGATGAAGGGCTTGACCGAGATCGAGCCGATCGCCTGTGGCACCATCATCAGGCCGGCGTGCAGCGGCGACCAGCCGCAGCCGATCTGCAGGAACAGCACCAGCAGCAGGTACATGCCGGACACGCCAAGCCGCGTGAACAGGTTGCCGGCGAGCGACACCCACACGCTGCGCACCTTGAGCAGGGAGAGGTCGCTCACCGGGTGCGCCGTGCGACGGCTGTGGCGCACATACAGCGCACCGAAGGCCACCGCGGCGAGGGCATAGCCGGCGATGCTCAGCCAGTGGCCCGACGTACCCACGGTCTCCGCGGCCATCAGGAACAAGGCCGATGACCCCGCAAAGAGCAGGAAGCCGGTGGTGTCGAAGCGGTTGGCCTGTTCCACGCGGTATTCGGGCATTTCGGTGCGATTGAGCAGCAGGCCGACGATGCCCACCGGCACGTTGATCAGGAAGATCAGCCGCCAGTTGGTGAATTCCACCAGCGCGCCACCGAGCAGGGGGCCGAACACGGAGCCAAGCAGCCCGAAGGTGGCCACCGTGGTCATGGCGCTGACGAATTCGCGCCGGTCGATGCTGCGCACCAGCACGTAGCGGCCCACGGGCATCAGGGCGGCGCCGCCCAGGCCCTGGACGATACGCGAGGCCACCAGCTGCGGCAGCGTCTGCGCCAGGCCGCAGAGCAGCGAGCCGAGGGCGAAGACCGTGATCGCTCCGCCGAAAACGCGCCTTGTGCCGAAGCGGTCGCACAGCCAGGGGCTCATGGGGATGAAGATCGCCAGGGTCAGCACGTAGCTGGTCAGGGCGGTGCGCATGCTTAGCGGGCCGACATCCAGCGCGTTCGCGATGGCGGGCACGGCGGTGTTGACGATCGTCGAATCCAGCGCCTGCATGAAGAAAGCGGCCGAAACGAGCCAGATGAGTCCGCGGTAGCGGGCCTTGCTCGACGGTTCCGCCGGTGCCAGTGCCGGGCGGTCGGTGGAGAGAGCGTGGACGTCGGTCGGTGGGAGGCTGTCGATGACGTCGTGGGCTGGCATGGCTGTAACATTATAGACGATCAGAGCCTGACGGACCCCGCACATGCCCCAAGCCCCCGCCCCGGCCGATGCCGTCGAGCGTGCCACCGAACTCCGACGCCGCCTCGAAGACGCCAATTACCGCTATCACGTGCTCGACGACCCGACCCTCGCCGACGCCGACTACGATCGCCTGATGCGGGAGCTCGAGGCGCTCGAAGCGGAGCACCCGGAGCTCGCCGTCGCCGATTCACCGACCCGGCGCGTCGGTGCTCGCGCGCAGGGTGGCTTTGCCGAAGTGACGCACGCGGTCCCCATGTTGTCGTTGGGTAATGCCTTCGAGCAGGAAGCCGACAACGACCGCGAAAAATATCGCGAAGTGGCCGATTTCGAGCGCCGCATCGAGCAGACGCTGGACCGCCGTGAGCCGGTGTTCTCGGTCGAGCCCAAGCTCGATGGCCTTGCCATCAGCCTGCGCTACGAAGACGGTGTCTTCGTGCAGGGCGCCACGCGCGGTGATGGTGCGGTCGGTGAAGATGTCACTTCCAATCTGCGCACCGTGAAGGCCATTCCGTTGCGCTTGCGCGGCGAAGGTTGGCCGCGCGTGCTCGAAGTGCGTGGCGAAGTGATCATGCCGCGCGCTGGCTTCGAGGCATTTAATGAGCGTGCTCGCGCGGCGGGTGAGAAGGCGCTGGCCAATCCGCGCAATGGCGCCGCCGGATCGTTACGCCAGCTCGATCCCGCGATTACCGCGAAGCGGCCACTCGCTTTCTTCGCCTACGCGGTAGGCGTGGTTGAAGAGGGTGAACTGCCGGACACGCATTCCGCCACGCTCGCGAAGCTGCGCGACTGGGGTTTCCCGGTGTCGCCCGAGGTCTCCACGGCAAAGGGTTTCAAGGGCCTGCTGGCTTACTTCCGGAAGATTGGCGAGAAGCGCGACAGCCTGCCGTACGACATCGACGGCGTGGTGTACAAGCTCGACGACTACGAAGGCCAGCGCGAGATGGGCTTCGTCTCGCGCGCGCCACGCTGGGCCATCGCGCACAAGTACCCCGCGCAGGAACAGACGACGACGGTGGAGGCGATCGAGATCCAGATCGGGCGCACCGGTGCGGCGACGCCCGTGGCCCGATTGACGCCGGTGCAGGTAGGTGGCGTGACCGTCACCAACGCCACCTTGCACAACGCCGACCAGGTCGCGCGCCTGGATGTGCGTGTCGGCGACACCGTGATCGTTCGCCGTGCGGGCGATGTCATTCCCGAAGTCGCCCGCGTGGTCGAGGAAAACCGCCCGGCAGGGACCGTGGCCTGGAAGATGCCCGAGGTCTGCCCGGTCTGCGGCTCGGAACTGCTGCGTGAGGAAGGCGCGGCCGCCTATCGATGCTCGGGTGGGCTCATCTGCGCCGCGCAGCGCAAGGAGGCCTTGATCCATTTCGCCTCGCGCCGCGCCATGGACATCGACGGCCTCGGCGATCGTTTCGTCGATGCCCTCGTCGAGTTCGACATGGTGCATACGCCGGCCGACCTCTATGCGCTCACCGTCGACCGCTTCGTGAAGCTGAAGACGCTGGCCGACGAGCGCGATGGCTCCACGCCGGAGACGGTGAAGCAGGGCAAGGTCGCCACGAAGTGGGCGGAGAACCTGGTGGAGGCGATCGAAGCCAGCAAGAAGTCCACGCTGCCGCGCTTCCTGTTCGGCCTTGGCATCATGCATATCGGCGAGAGCACCGCGAAGACGCTGGCCTTGTGGCTGGGCTCGCTGGACTTCGTGCGGCGCACGCCGGCGCCGGTGTTGCGCGTGCTGCCGGATATCGGCGATGAAGTAGCGACGTCCATTGCGGCGTTCTTCGAGCAGGAGGGCAACCAGAAGGTCGTCGATGCCTTGCTCGAAGCGGGTATCACCTTTGCCGATGAAGGCGCGCCTTCGCMCAAGCTGCGCGAGCGGCTAGGGCTCGACGTGCTGCTGGATGCCGCCAAGGTGTCGAAGCTCGGCCCGAAGAGCACTGGCATCCTCGCGAAGAACTACGCGAGCCTCGACGCGCTGGTGAAAGCGGGCGAGCACCAGTGGATCGTCGCCGGCGTGCCACAGGCAGCCGCCTCGAACCTCACCGCCTTGTTGGCCGACGCCGAACGCGTCGCCGAATTGCGACGCGCCGACGAAGCCATGCGCTCGCTGGCCGCGGCGCTGCCGGCGAAAGCCGCCAACGCGCTGCCGCTGGAAGGGCTGACCTACGT
>NZ_JBFUIT010000131.1:0-10102 GCF_056401735.1 Luteibacter sp. P4_D7_3 | reverse complement strand
GGGGTATCCTGCGAGTCTTTGGTGTTACTCGAATGCACGACGAAGTCTGTCTTCGTCACTGTTGCTGTAGGTTTCGAGCGTGCCGTTATCGACGGCGTACGCAGAGGCCGCGAGCGCGTTCTCGGTCACCTGCGTGTGAAGCACGCCCTTGAGCGTCAGAGGGTCGTAGAGGCTTGGCGTCGGGATGCCGTGCGACAGCCGCACGTGCACCAGCATGTTCGGTGGCGGCGGGGGCACGTGGATGCACGCGCCGTAGAACGGCACGAAGAAGAACTCGACCATGTTCCCGTCGCTATCGGACTCCAGTGGCACCACGTAACCCGATAGCCGCACCTTCGCGCCATTGAGCGCCTCGACGGTGTGCAGCGTGCCGATCTGCTTCATGCGCTGGTTGCCGACGTGCAGCACCGGCGGCGCGTTCTCGAGGGCCTTGAAGTCCTCCGGGGGCACCATCTTCGTCCAGTCCAGATCCGCAAAGCCGTTCTCGTCCGGAAGGCCGAGCACGTCGGAACCTGGCGAGGGCGCTGCTTTCGCTACGCCGTGCGCCGCGGCGTAGGCATTGGCGGCCGCAATCCCGGCGGCACCTGCCGCAGCACGTTGCGCGCGCCCGGCATCGGCTTCCGCCTGTGCCCGCGCAAGCGCGCTCGTGGCACCGGACGCCGGACCGTCCGCAACGCTGTCCCCGGAAGATCCGGAACAACCCGCGAGAAAAGCAGCCAGCGCGATGGTCGTACTTACACGAGCAAGCAACATGACGCGCTTCACAGGCGCACCTGCAGGCCATCGTTCAGCGAACGTCGGTAGGCAATCGCGCCGGGAATCGCGCCCGCGAAGGCTCCCAGAACGATGACGGCAGCCAGCAGCCACCACTCGGTGGCGGACGGTGCGAGTTCCAGTACCAGGCCGGCGTTGGCCAGCAGATAATCGTGTCCGATGGCGACGACGCCGAAAAGAAGCAGGCACCCAAGCACCGCACCGAACGTCGTCAGCAACGTGCTCTCGATAACAAGAAGCGCAAACACGGTACGGGCGGATGCGCCGACCGCCCTGAGAATAGCCATCTCGCGGCGACGCTCGTTCAACATGGCCAGGAGCGCGGTAAGCATGCCGGACATGCCCACCAGAACGACCATAACGCTCACGGCCCGAAGCGCATTCTCAGCGGTACCGATGAGGTGCCACAGTTCACCGAGAGCGACGCCGGGCAGCACCGCAAGCAGGGCTTCGTCCGGGTACTCGTTGATGGCCCGCTGCACGGCAAACGAGGACAGGCGAGACTTGAGCCCGACCAGGCACGCGGTAATGGCCTTCGGCGTCAGATCCATGTGGCGCGTACTCTCCGCGCTCGCCTCCAGCCCCGGCAGGCGCATGCCGCCCCGCCAGTCGACATGGATAGCCTCGATAGCTTCGAGGCTCACCGCGATCGTGGCATCCACCGGTGTACCGGTGGGCGCGAGGATGCCTTTGATGCGGAAAGGCTTGTCGGCGTGAAGCGCCGTGGCTGGCCCACCGAGTCCGTGCGCGAGCACGATGCTGTCGCCCACCGTGTAATGCAGTTGGCGAGCGACTTCCGCTCCGATGACCGCGTCGTAGAGGTCCGCGAAGGGGGCGCCACGGGTGAACGACAAGGCCTGCTTCGCCCCATAGTGGTAGTGGACAAAGAAATCCGTCGTGGTGCCGACGACGCGAAAGCCGCGGTGCGAATCGCCGAGGGACAACGGTACGGTCCACGACACCTCCGGCATGGCCCGGATGTCTTCGTAGGTTTTCCAGGTGATGTTGTTGGTCGCCTCCCCCACATGGAAAATCGCGTACAGCAGAAGGTTCACTGGTCCCGACCGGGCACCGACGACAAGGTCGGTGCCCGACACGGTGCTGGAAAAACCGCGTCGTGCGTCGACAYGAACGCGCTCCACGCCCAGAAGAAGAAAGACGCTGAGTGCGATGGTGACGACCGTCAGGAGCACGCCCGTACGACGCTGGCGAAGGCTCTTCAGTGCAAGTGAGATGAGGTTCACGATCAGGCCACCATCTGCGAAGGCGGGCGGTCGCCGAGACTCACGGCGCGATCGAAGTGACGGGCGAGGTTCATGTCATGGCTCACGAAAACAACGCCCGTTCCGTGCCGTGTGCACTCGGCAAGCAGGAGGCGAAGGAAAGCGTCGCGGTTGTCCGCGTCGAGCGCCGACGTTGGTTCGTCGGCGATGAGAAGCTTTGGACCACCGATAAGGGCGCGAGCGACCGCCACGCGTTGTTGTTGGCCGACGCTGAGGTTGCCCGTGCGCGAGCGCTCGACCAGCTGCGCCACCAGGCCCAGCGAGTCGAGAAGTCGAACCGCCTCGGCACGTTGCGCCTGTTGCGTGGTACCTGCGCGGGTCGCGCGCGCCGGGGACCACGCGCAACCGAGCAACACATTCTCGACGGGGCTGAGGAACGGCAACAGGTTGAACTGTTGAAACACGTAGCCCAGGTGTTCGGCCCGAAAATGGTCCCGCTGCGGGGCCGATAACGTGGAAAACGGCACGCCAAGCACGGTGACTTCCCCGTGGGTCGCCCGCAGCACGCCTGAGAGCAAACCCAGTAGCGTGCTTTTGCCGCTGCCACTGGGTCCGCACAGAAACATGCGCTCGCCGGGCGCGACGGCGAAGTCATCCATCGTCAACATGGCCTCCGAGCCGGGCCACTTGAACTGCAGCCCACGGCACGACACCAGCGGAGCGTCGCCATAGGGAATCATGGGGACAAAGTCACATGCGTCATGGGCCTGTCGAGCACCTGCTGCGTCGCGCCATTGGCCGTCACGATGTCGACGACCACACGCTGCAACGCGGGGAAGGCGGCGAACAGGCCGACTTCGACGGCATCGAGTTTTTCGGGRGCCGCACACGTGAACTCATAGGTCACGTCGAAATCAGCGTGTCCGCCGGGCGTGGCATTAACGTCGAAGCCGTCGGCGACGACCTTCGCGGGGGGCGCCGTGCAGTTGGCCCCGCCGGCAGGCACGAGCCATTTGCCTACCCGCAGCGTTTCCCTGGCCTTGGCGAGCGCTTGCGCCTGTTCAGTGGTGGCCGGTGGATGCTCGAAGCCCACGGCGTCGTGACCAGGAATGCTCAGGGCGACCACCAACGCCGGTCCGTCCGCTGACACCTGGAGCGTCGCCTGGCCATGGACATGAGGACCCAGGTGGCGCTCTTCGGCCGGTAAGCGCCCTGCCGCGAGGGCCAGGACGACCAGAAACGGGGCTGTTCGTAATTTCATGTGCGGGCCGACTCGTGTATGTTATAACATAACGTACACGAGAACCTCGGCAGCGCGCTAGTCCCTCCATCGTCAGTGCGTAGTCGCCTCGACGTAGGTCTTGCCAGCCTCCACGGTCGTGACGTACGGGCCCGACCAGTCACGCTCGAAGATGCGTGTCAGTGTCGCCGCGGGACCCGCTCCCCGCATGAAGACCGATGCGTCTACCGACGTATGGAAGTAACTCGACTCCCAGTTTCCTGTCCCGATGTAGACGCCGCGATCGTCGACCACCGCGTACTTCGCGTGTTCGACACGCGCATAGGGAATGAAGCCCGTCGGTGACGGCGGAACGCGACTGAACTTGACCGTGATGTTCGGCATCAGGCTGAGGCTCTTGAGGTAGCCCTGCATGGGTTCGTGAAGTGCCCAGTCGGCCACGATGATCCGGACGTCCACCCCGCGCGCCGCGGCATCACGCAATGCCGCGTCGACCGGTATCCACCATCCCTTCTCGCCATAGCCGCGCAGCGCCGAGAGCGTCATGACCTGCACGCGGACGATGTGCTGCGAACTGTTGATGAGATCGACCAGTGCAGGCTCCTCGGCCGTGACCCAGTCCGGCATCAACGAGGTGGGACTGAACGCCGGATAGGAAACCACGTTGCCTTCGCCAGGCGCGCCCAGGATCTCCGGATCGGTCGCCGTGACCGGGGCGAACGCGAGCGCCGCCGCGGCGTGTTTCCCCGAAGTCGGCGAGGCCGGGCTTCCAGCCAGTTGCCAGTCGAAATCGAACGTGGCACCGAACGTCTGGGCGAAGCGCCGGTTGCGTAGGCGAGCCCCTATTTCATGGATCTCGTTCAAGGCGCGCCAGTCCCAGTTCTGGCTCCCGACGAAGACGTCTGCGTTGTCGACCACCATGTACTTGGCGTGCAACACGCCGCCCGTCAGCGTCTTGACCGGCAGCACGCGAATCTCGAAGCCGGGCAAGGCACGGAAACGGTCGACGCTTTCATGGTTGTCCGCGAGGAACGTCTGGTCGACCAGGATGCGTACCTTGACGCCTGCGCGGGCACGCTCGACCAGTGCGTCGAGAACCGGCGCCAGTGGGCCACCCGGTTTGTCGGCGATGTAGAAGGCCGCGATGTCGATGCGGGTGGTTGCACCATGAATCATTTCCAGCCACACCGTCTGCGTGCGACGCACGCCGCTTTCACCGTAGATCGAGGCATCGGGCACGCTCTCGACGATCTCGAAGTCAGCAGGGAGTGCCCTGTCCCGGGCTTGCAGTGCGCCGGCGGACAAGGCGGTAGCCACCACAGCAACTAATGCAGCAAGGCGAAGGGAAGGACGCATGGGGTATTCCTGTCAGAGATTGTTACAACGTAACACTCCTTTATTACCGAATTCGTTCGTCAATCGCCACGACGACGGAGCAGCCACTGACACCCCGATGCACGGCATCTCCACCGCTTCGGACGATAATCTACGCCATGAAAAAGCGCCCTACCCCCACCGACTCCGTCCACGGTAACGGCTTCGTCCGTGTCTGCGGCGCGCGCGAACACAATCTGAAGAATATCGACGTGGCCGTTCCACGCGATGCGCTGGTGGTTTTCTCGGGCGTTTCCGGATCGGGAAAGTCCTCGCTGGCCTTCGGCACCCTTTACGCGGAAGCGCAGCGGCGCTACTTCGAATCCGTGGCGCCGTATGCGCGCCGGCTGATCGACCAGGTCGGCGTACCCGACGTGGACGAGATCGAAGGCCTGCCGCCGGCGGTGGCGCTCCAGCAGCAACGCGGCACGCCCGGGACCCGCTCGTCGGTAGGCAGCGTCACCACGCTCTCCAGCCTGGTGCGCATGCTGTACTCGCGCGCCGGCAGCTATCCAGCCAGGCAACCGATGCTCTTCGCCGAGGACTTCTCGCCGAACACCCCCCAGGGCGCATGCCCGAACTGCCATGGCCTGGGCAAGGTGTACGAGGTCACCGAGCAGACGATGGTGCCTGATCCCTCGCTCACCATTCGCGAACGCGCCATCGCATCGTGGCCGCCGGCATGGCATGGGCAGAACCTGCGCGACATCCTCGTCACCCTGGGCTACGACGTGGACATCCCCTGGCGCGACCTGCCAAAAAAACAGCGCGACTGGATCCTGTTCACCGAGGAGCAGCCGGTCGCTCCGGTGTATGCGGGCTTCACGCCCGCCGAAACCCGGGCCGCCCTGAAGCGCAAGACGGAGCCCAGTTACATGGGTACCTATATGGGTGCGCGCCGATATGTGCTGCACACCTTCGCCACAACGCAAAGCCCCTTGATGAAGAAGCGGGTCTCCCGCTTTATGATCGGCAGCCTGTGTCCTGTGTGCGATGGCAAGCGCCTGAAACGCGAGGCCCTGTCGGTCACGTTCGCCGGTGTCGATATCGGCAGCTTGTCCGCCCTGTCATTCGACCAGTTGGCAGACACACTCCGTCCGGCGGCCGAGGGTCGTTTCGACGAACTCGTCCCGGGCGGCAGGACGACGCAGAGCCGCGCCGCAGGCAAGCGCGATATCGCACGTCGGGTGGCCGCCGGTGGTCTGGGACACGAAGGTTCCTCGGACGTGCGGCGCACGCCAAACCTCTCGGAGGAAAAACGTATCGCCGCGCAGCGCATTTCCCAGGATCTGGTCGCACGCATCGGCACGCTGCAGTCGCTCGGACTGGGCTATCTGTCGATGGACCGCAGCAGCCCCAGCCTTTCCCCGGGCGAACTTCAGCGCCTTCGCCTTGCTACGCAGATACGCAGCAACCTGTTCGGTGTGGTGTATGTGCTCGATGAGCCATCGGCAGGACTTCACCCAGCCGATGGCGAAGCGTTGTTCCATGCACTGGGGCAACTGAAGGCATCAGGAAACTCGATCTTCGTCGTCGAACACGACCTCGACATGATGCGCCGCGCCGACTGGCTGGTGGACGTAGGTCCGGATGCGGGCGAACGCGGCGGCGAGATTCTCTACAGCGGGCCGCCAGCCGGACTGGCGGATGTGCCGGCTTCGCATACCGCGCGCTACCTCTTCGGCAGCGCCGAAGTCGCACGACGCACGGTTCGGGAGCCGACTGGCTGGCTCGAACTGCGCAACGTCACACGGAATAATCTTCATCGGCTGACCGCACATTTCCCGCTCGGTGTATTCACTTCGGTGACGGGCATTTCCGGCTCTGGCAAATCGAGCCTGGTCAGCCAGGCGCTCGTGGAACTGCTCGGTGAGCACCTTGGCCACGAGCCGCGCGTCGTCGAGGACGAGAGCGACGACCTGGAACCGAGCGTCATCACGAAGACGACCGGCCATATCCACTCGGGCGCGGAAGCCATCACGCGTCTCGTCCAGGTCGACCAGAAGCCGATCGGACGCACGCCGCGCTCGAACCTTGCGACCTATACGGGGTTGTTCGACCACGTGCGCAAGCTGTTCGCGTCGACGAAGGCGGCAAAGTCGAAACGCTACGACGCGGGGCGCTTCTCCTTCAACGTTGCCAAGGGACGTTGTGAAACCTGCGAGGGCGAAGGCTTCGTCAGCGTCGAGCTGCTGTTCATGCCCAGCGTCTATGCGCCCTGCCCCACATGCCACGGGGCGCGCTACAACGAGCAGACGCTGGCCATCCAGTGGAACGAGAGGAATATCGCCCAGGTGCTCGGCATGACGGTGGATGAGGCCTGCGCGTTCTTTGCCGACGAAGCCAATGTACTGAAGTCACTGCTTATCCTGCGCGACATCGGTCTGGGGTATCTCCGTCTGGGTCAGCCGGCGACCGAGCTCTCTGGCGGCGAAGCCCAGCGCATCAAGCTGGCGACCGAGCTGCAACGTGCCCAGCGCGGCAGCAGTGTCTATGTCCTGGATGAACCCACGACCGGCCTGCATCCGTCAGATGTCGACAAACTCGTCGCGCAACTGCAGGGCCTTGTCGAGGCGGGCAATACCGTTATCGTCGTCGAGCACGAGATGCGCGTGGTGGCAGGCAGCGACTGGGTGATCGACGTCGGCCCCGGCGCCGGCAATAAGGGCGGCCGGATTGTCGCCAGCGGCGCCCCACGCGATGTCGCCCGATCAAAGGAAAGCCGCACCGCCCCCTACCTCGCCGCGCTCCTGTCCTTGTAGGAGCCGATTCATCGGCGATGGGTGCTTGCGGCAACCGGGCCCGCTGCCGCGGGACCACCGATGAATACGCTCCTACATTTTTTCCAGCAGTGACTCGTGCTGGTTGAGCGTGGGTGCGGCGAAGGGTTCTGGCGCAGGCGTCCGGCCGAAGTGGATTGGGTGGTTGACGCCGCGATACTGGCCGACCACGGGGTGGTCGAACGTGGCGACGAGGCCTTCGGCGGTCACCTGCGGGTGATCGAACATGTCTTCGATCCGGCGTGCGGCGGCGCTGGGTACGGCGTCGCCGAAGAGAACTTCCCACTCGAGCGCCGTGCGCGAGGCGAGTGCGGCATGCAGCTTCGGCACGATTTCCTCATGATGCTCGGCGCGCTTGCGCACGGTGTCGAAGCGCGGGTCGTTGTAGAGCGCATGCAGCTCCGTGCGCTCGCACAGGGCTTTCCAGAAATGCGGTGTATTGGCCGAGATGTAAATGTAGCCTTCGCGCGTCGGATGAATGCCGGTAACGCCGCCCGAGCGCATGTCGCGGCCAATATCCAGCGACTCACCTTCGGCCCAGATCATCCGCGCCGACTGCATCGTCAACGCACTGCGCAACAGGGACACACCCACGTACTGGCCCATGCCGCTGCGCTCGCGCTCGTAGAGCGCCGACGAAACACCGGCGGCAAGCAGAGCGGCGGCGTAATAGTCGACCACGGAGCCAAAAATCACTTCCGGAGGGCCACCGCGCTTGCCCTGCAGGGTCGACATGCCGGTCATGGTCTGCAGCACCTGGTCGTAGCCGGCCTTGTCCTTCATCGGGCCCTGGTCGCCATAGCCGGTGACGGCGCAATAGATCAGCCGCGGATTGATCAGCGCGATCCGGTCGTGGTCGATGCCGAGACGCGCCGGCACGCTGGGGCGAAAGTTGTGCACCAACACATCGGCCTCGCGCACCAGGCGCAACAGCGCCGCATGGTCCGACGGATTCTTCAGGTCCAGCACGATACCGCGCTTGCTCCTGTTCACACCGAGGAAGGCGCGGCTTTCGGTGGCCAGCGTCGACGGGTATTGGCGCAGATTGTCGCCGCCGGGCGGCTCAATCTTGATGACGTCCGCGCCCTGGTCGGCCAGCAGCGTGCAGCCGTAAGGTCCAGCGATATAGGCGCTGAGGTCCAGCACTCGCACGCCGGAGAGGGGGCCCGAGGGCGTGCGGGGGGGCGATGTCGGTGTTTCCATGCGTGCCTCGTTATCCACAGCTGCCATGTCCCGTTTGCGTCCATTCACTTTGCCGGACACGGGGTGCGGGAAACACCCCGGCGCGATATGTTCTGGCAGCAGAAAAACTTGTTTGAATCTACAAGGACTTCTCCGGCGCCAACGGCAGCCAGGTGAGACGCCATGCGCCATCATGCCGTCCGCCTGTCGCAAAATAAGGCGTAAAGCGCAGCGGCGCGCGGTAACCAGGATCGAGACTCAGCACCGGTGGCTTCCCTTTCTCACCCGGAAGAAGCGTAAGCCAGCTCGCCTGCGGCTCCTCCGGTAGCTTTACGGTCTCGCTGGTCTTGAAGCCGTCGATAAGGTCGGTGGCGAACACGAGTGGTCCGCAGGTGAGACCGATGTAGTCGAAGTGCAATACTTCCTGGTGAACTGCGCTGCCGTCCGGCGCGCGCGATTCCTGGATGTTGCGATTGCTGGCCCGGTGCAGGATCGGCTGCGCCGGAAAACGGGCGACGAGCACATCGCCGTCATGCCAATCACGCTCGACCATCGCGTACTGCCCGGGTGGCACCGTCACGCCGGCGTCCTCGCCATTGACGACCAGGGTCGCGCCTTCGGCCCAGCTCGGCACACGCACCCTCAGCGTGAAGCGTGCCGACCGCTCAACAGCGACGGTCATGCGTATGTCATCCGGATAGGGCCACGCGGTGGCCTGGGTCAGCTGCACGCGCCCGGGCCCTTCGAGCAAGGCCGACGATCGGCCAGGACCATAGATATTGATGTCGAGCGTTCGCGCGTCCCGGGCGATCGTCGCGATGTCCGGCAGCTCCTCGACCGCCATCGCACCGCTGGACTTGCAGCAGCGCCAGTAGGTCGTATGCACACGCCGACCGTTGGGAAAGACGTAGTAACACCAGTTCTCGCCATCCGGCGCCTGCGCGGCGAGCAGGTCGTTGTATGCGGAGCGCTCGATCTCTTCGGCATAGCGCGCTTCGCCGGTGACCAGGAGCAGCTCACGGTTGAGCTGGATCCACGCCAGCGTGGAGCAGGTCTCCACGTAGCCCTCCGGACTGAAAGCACCCGGCGCATTGAACACTTCGCGCGAACGATGCGCGACACCGCCCCAGGGGCCGCCACCCAGCGTCAGATGGTGGTCGCGGATGCTGCGCCATGCATGCTCCACGGCACGCAAGAGATCCGGCTCGCCGGTGACGCGATGCAACTTGGCGATACCCACCAGGTTCCAGGCCAGCTGGTACGCCTTGCCCGTAGCGATGAATGCGACGTCCGTTCCGGCAAGGCACTGGTCGAGCAGGGCCAGTGGCGGGTGGGCGTTTGCCTGTCGAAGGACAAGCCGGGCGAGATCGAGATAGCGCGGATCGCCCGTGGCCCGATGCAGGTCCACCGCGGGATCGAGCAGCACCGTTGCCGACATGCCGAAGTGATTGCCCAGGTCGGTGATGTCGATGCCGCCTGCCTCAAGCGTGTGTAGACACAGATCACCGATGCGGCGTACGGCATCGAGA
>NZ_JBFUIT010000130.1:0-10243 GCF_056401735.1 Luteibacter sp. P4_D7_3 | reverse complement strand
GCGCTGGCCGCCTCGGTCGAGCAGCCGAGCGAGCATCCGCTCGCCTCAGCCATCGTGTCTGCGGCGGAAGCCGAGCGGTTGGTCATCCCGAAGATCACCGGTTTCCAGGCGGTGGTCGGTCGCGGCGTCAGCGGTCGTGTCGATGGGCACGATATTGCGCTGGGTAACGCGGATCTCATGGAGGACGAGCGCGTCGATGTTGCCGCGGGCCGCGATGTCGCTGACAAGGCTCGCTCGAAGGGTGCCACCGCGATGTACATGGCGATCGACGGCCGTCTCGCTGCGGTGCTGGCCTTGGCTGACGCGGTGAAGCCCTCGACGAAGCCGGCGCTGGATGCCCTGCACGCGGCGGGTGTGAGGCTGGTCATGCTGACGGGCGACAACGAAGCGACGGCGAAGGCAGTGGCCTCGACGCTACCTATCGACGAAGTGCACGCGGGTGCCTCGCCCGAGGACAAGGCGAACATCGTCAACGCCTTGAAAGCGGGTGGTGCGAAGGTGGCCATGGCGGGTGATGGCGTGAACGATGCTCCGGCACTGGCTGCGGCGGATATCGGTATCGGCATGGGTAATGGCAGCGACATCGCCATTCAGAACGCGTCGGTGACCCTGTTGAAGGGCGATCTTGCGGGTATTGCGCGTGCCCGTGCGCTCTCTGAGGCGACGGTGAAGAACATCCGGCAGAACCTGTTCTTCGCGTTTGTCTATAACGCGGTGGGCGTGCCGTTGGCGGCGGGGGTGCTGTACCCGGTGTTCGGCATCACGCTGTCGCCGATGATTGCGGCGGTGGCGATGAGCCTGAGTTCGGTGTCGGTGGTGGGGAATGCGCTGCGCCTGCGGCGCGTCACCATCTAAAGCAGGTCTCTGGCCTTCTGTAGGAGCCGATTCATCGGCGAATGGGTGCTCGCGGCAAGCACCCAATCGCCGATGAATCGGCTCCTACAACAGCATGAGCGATTACTTCTTGTCGAACGAGGGCGGGGCGTCTGCCGCTTTCGTTGCCCAGGCCTTGTTCGGCTTATCCGACAACTCGAACTCCAGCTTGCCGCCCTTGAGCGCGAAGGACTCGGGCAGCCACGACTTCGTGCTGACCTTCCCGTCGACCTTCAGGGCCGTGACATAGGGCTTGCCCATGCCAGCGTTCGGCGCTTCGATCACGACATCGCCATCCGGTCGATGCACGGTGGCCTTCGTAAACAGCGGGCTGCCCACGACCATCTCGGCACGACCCGGAATGGACGGATACACGCCCAGTGYGGCGAAGACGTACCACGACGACATCTCGCCAAGATCGTCATTGCCCGGAATGCCGTTGGGGGCATTCACCCAGATGGTGTCGAGCACGCGGCGCACGAGTTCCTGCGTCTTCCACGGCTGRCCGGCGAAGTTGTAGAGCCAGGGCGTGCCGATGGACGGTTCGTTATCCAGCTCCGCATGCAGCGGGCCGGACTTGGTGACGGCGAACGTGCCGTCCGGCTGGTAGAAGAACGCGTCGAGTCGCTTGCGCGCCTTCTCGCGTCCGCCCATGGCGTCGAACAGACCGCCGACGTTGAACGGCACCATCCACACGTACTGTGCCGCGCTGCCTTCGACGAAGCCGTCTTCGGTCGACGGCGTGAACGCATGCGGGGCCTCCTTGTCGTCGTCCTTGATCAGCGCCCAGTTGCCGTCCGCGTTGCGATTGCGGATGTAGCCGCCTTCGGGCGTGGCCTTGGGGTCGAACAGGTTGCGCCAGTACTGGGCGCGGCTGAGGAAACGCTGTGAGGTGGCCGTGTCACCGAGGCGCGCTGCCAGTGAGCTGATGCCGAACTCGGCCGCGACGGTTTCCAGCGTGTCGGCAGCCGGTCCCCATGCGGGTGCGCCGACCGGGATGTAATGCAGCTTGAGCCACGCATCGAGGCCGGGACGCTGGCCGACGCATTCGACTTCGCAGCCGTCGTGCGACAGGTCGAGGGCGGTCGGGTTGTCGGCGGCGTGGACGAGCGAGGCGAGGGCGCCCTTGGCGTCGAAGTCGCGGCCGCCGAAGGCATAGATGCCTGCGACCGMGGCGGCGGCGGGATCGCCGTTCATGACATGCGTGCCGCCGTTGTTGTGCGTCCAGCGGTCCCACACGCCGTTGTTCTGTTGGGCCTGGTTGTAGAGGCTCTGCGCGATGTCGCTCGCTGTCTTCGGCTCGAGCCAGGCGACCATCGGCAGCTGGGAGCGATAGACGTCCCAACCGGAGAAGTTTGCGTACTGCGCCTTCTGGGTGCCGGCGACCTTGTGCACCTTGTTGTCGAAACCGGTGTACTCGCCGTTAACGTCACTGAACACGTTGGGGGTCATCAGTGAGTGATAGAGCGCGGTGTAGAACACGGTGCGCTGGTCCGGCGTGCCGCCTTCGATGTCGATATGTGACAGGCGTGCGTTCCACGCGTCGACCGCCTTGTCACGCAGCGCTTCAAACGTCGTTCCCTTCGGGTTTTCCGCGTCGAGGTTGGCCTGCGCGTTCGCGGTACTCACATACGAAATGCCGACGCGCACGTTGACCGCGCTGGTGCCCTTCGCAAAGCCGACCCACGCACCCGAACCCTTGCCGRCATCCGGAAAACCTTTCTCGCCGTAACCCGTGCCGCCTTGCGCCTGCTTTCCGCCCTTGGTGACGGTGGTGTCCTGCCAGGTGCCCGTGGTCGCGAAGGGCTGGTCGAATTCGATCACGTAGTGGACGGTGTAGTAGCTGCGACGATCCGCTTCGTTGATGTAGCCGCAGAAGTTGCCGCTGGTGACGTCGCCGCTGATGCGCTGATGGGCCGGGTCGATGGTAACCGTCGCCTTCTCGGAGCCCGATTCGGAATCCGAAGCGCGCACGAGCACGTTGACTGGCTTGCCGGCAGGGAAGGCGAAGCGCGCCGCGCCCGAATGCAGGGCCGCGGTGAGGTCGGTGGTGACGCCGTTATCGAGTGTCACGTGGTAGTGACCGGCCTTGGCCACCTCGTTCGCGTGCGAGAACTTCGACGCATAGGCGTGCCGGAAGTCGGTCGACGGAGAGGTCGTCACGTCCTCGCTGATCGGCATGATCGGCACGTCGCCCGAGCCGCCGGCACAACCCCAGCCTTCGACATTGGTCAGGCTGAAGCCGCGGATCGCGTCGGCGCGGTATTCGTAGCCACCCGGTGCGGCGATCGGCGACTTCTTGCCGGGGAGCGGCGAGGCTTCCGGGGAGAACTGCAGCATGCCGAAGGGCACGACGGCGCCCGGAAACACATTGCCGCCGTTAGCCGTGCCGATCAGCGGATTGACGAGGGCGGCAGGACCGGAGGCAGCGGCGACGGCCGCGGGCAACAGGGCGGCGGCAAGGACGAACGGGTGCATCGCGCGCAAGGGCAGATCTCCGTGGGACCGGTATTTATATCGATTGAAATACGAATCGAGGCCCGGGTCGTGTGCCAACGGTCATGGATGCGCTGCACCATGCCGTCAGCCGGGAGAGCGTGCTACCAGAGGATCCCGTCGATCGGCTTCGCCGGCTCGAGGCCATGCGTTTCGCCGAGTGCGTCGCGCAGGTCGATCTCGATGCCGCGGGTGAGCGTGGTGAGGGGCACGTCGTCTTCGAGGTTCTCGAAGGGGTTCTGCATGTCGTTGCCGATCTGCAGCAGGGCGAGGAAGAGGAAGCCGGCCACCGTGGAACCCAGGGGCGTGTACAGGCCCAGCGTCTCGACGAGGCCGAGCGGGAGGAGGATGCAGAAGCCATGCGTGAAGATGGCGGGGTAGGTGGCGTACTGCTGTGGCAGCGGCGTGTTCTTGATTCGCTCCATGCCGCCCTGGGTGTTGGAGATATCCGAGAGCGTGCGCGCGAGTGCGGTCAGCAGGATCGGATCGGGCTTTGCGTCGGCGATCAACGTACCGGTGCGCGCGTGGATCGCGTTGGGCACGTTGGTGACGCCGCGCAGCCTTTCCACCTCGTCAGCGGGCAGGCGCGCCGATAGTTCGTCCCACGGCGCCTGCCGGCGCAGGTGCAGCCGCAAGGCATGCACATAGGCGATCTGGCGATGTGCCACGGCGACCGCGGCGGCGCGCTCCGGCAGCATGGTCAAGGCCTCACGGGCAAGCGTGCGCGAGGCGTTGACCATCGCGCCCCAGAGCGTGCGCGCCTCCCACCAACGCGCATAGGCGGTGGTGTTACGGAAGCTCAGGTAGACGGCCACGGCCGAGCCGAGCAGCGTGAGGGGGAGGGCCGGGAACTCCGCGGTCCACCGGGGATGCATCACGAACCAGAAAGCGGTCACGGCCACGTCCCACGCAAGCAGCCAGATCAGCGGCTTGCCCACATACCGCAGGATGTGGCCCAGGTGCGCGCGGCCGGGAAGGATCACGCCTTGTGCTCGCGCTTGATCGCTTCGGACAGGGGAATGAACGTGTTGTCCGTTTCGTCGAGCACGGTGATCGTGCCGTCACCGATGTCGTAGACCCAGCCGAGCAGGTTGATCGCATCGTTGGCGAGCGCGGCCGCGACGGCGGGGTGGGATCGGAGATGGGTCAGCTGCAGCCGGATGTTCTCTTCGATCACGGCCTGCATGGCATCGGCGCCCTCGAGCTTGCGCGCGAACACGGCGCTCTTGGCCGCCTGCGCATTGCGCAGCCAGGCTTCGACCGTGGGCAGGTCCTTGGTGGAGTCCGGGTTGAGCAGGCCCTTCATGGCGCCGCAATCGGTATGGCCGCAGACCACGACATGCTGCACGCCAAGCACCATCACGGCGTACTCGACCACGGCGGACACGCCACCGAGCATCTCGCCGTAACCCGGCACGATATTGCCGATGTTGCGGCAGACGAAGAGTTCGCCCGGCTGGGTCTGGGTGATCATCTCCGGCACCACGCGGGAGTCCGCGCAGGTGATGAAGAGGGTATGGGGGGTCTGGCCTTCGGCCAGCTCGCTGAACAGCTTGCGGTTTTCCGGCTCGGGGAAAACCTTGTGGCTGAAGTCCTCGACGCCCTTGAGCAGGCCGAGGAGGCTGTCGTCGCGCGGAGTTTCCTGGGTCATTTTCGTTGCCTTGGAAAAGCTAGGCGAACAGTTTAAGACAAACGCAGGGGGCTGTATGTGGGAGCCGCTTCAGCGGCGATGGGGCTCGCGGCGACCTGGCCCGCTGCCGCGGGATCGCCGATGAATCGGCTCCCACATAGAGCATCGCCGATGAATCGGCTCCCACATAGAGCATCGCCGATGAATCGGCTCCTACAAAGGAAAAAGGCCGGCCGGGTTTCCCCGGCCGGCCTCAACACCCAGAGGCTTAGGCCTCGGCGTCTTCCTTGTACGCATCGATCGGGATGCAGGCGCACATCACGTTCTTGTCGCCGTAGACGTTGTCCACGCGGGACACCGGCGGCCAGTACTTCGACAGCCTCAGCGAGGGCAGCGGGAAGGCAGCCAGTTCGCGCCGGTAGGCGTGGGTCCACTCGGTGCCCGTGACCATGGTGGCCGTGTGCGGGGCGTTGCGCAGCGGGTTGTCCTCGCGGTCCAGGCGACCGTCGTCCACCGCACGGATCTCGTCGCGGATCTGGATCATGGCGTCGATAAAGCGGTCCAGTTCGTGCTGGGATTCGCTCTCGGTCGGCTCGACCATCAGCGTGCCGGCGACCGGGAAGCTAAGGGTCGGGGCGTGGAAGCCGAAGTCGATCAGGCGCTTGGCGACATCTTCCGCGCCGACGCCGGTGGCGTCCTTGAGCGGGCGCAGGTCGAGGATGCACTCGTGGGCGACAAGGCCATTACGACCGGTGTACAGCGTGTCGTAGTGCGGTGCGAGGCGCTTGGCAATGTAGTTGGCGTTGAGCAGGGCCACCTGGGTCGCCTTGCGCAGGCCTTCGGTGCCCATCAGCGTGATGTACATCCAGGAGATCGGCAGGATCGAGGCCGAGCCGAAGCTGGCGGCGCTGACCATGCCCACGTCGCCCTCACCACCGAAGGTACGCGGCAGGAACGGAGCGAGATGCGACTTGACCGCGCACGGGCCGACGCCCGGGCCGCCGCCGCCGTGCGGAATGCAGAAGGTCTTGTGCAGGTTGAGGTGCGAGACGTCCGAACCCCACTTGCCCGGCTTGGCCACGCCGACCAGCGCGTTCATGTTGGCGCCGTCGGTGTACACCTGGCCACCATGCTTGTGCACGATGTCGCAGATGGCGACCACGTCTTCCTCGAACACGCCGTGCGTGGACGGGTAGGTGATCATGATCGCGGCGAGGCGGTCCGAATACTTCTCGGCCTTCTCACGAATATCGTCGACGTCCACATTGCCGTTGGCATCGCAGCGCGTGACCACGACGGTCATGCCACACATCTGCGCCGACGCCGGGTTGGTGCCGTGCGCGGATTCCGGAATCAGGCAGATGTCGCGATGGCCTTCATTGCGCGAGCGGTGGTAGGCGCGGATGGCGAGCAGGCCGGCGTATTCACCCTGGGCGCCGGAGTTCGGCTGCAGGCTCACCGAGTCGTAGCCGGTGCACTCGACAAGCATCGCTTCCAGCTCGTCGATCAGCTGCTTATAGCCCTGGGCCTGGTTGGCCGGAGCGAGCGGATGGATGTTGGCGAACTCCGGCCACGTCACCGGAATCATCTCGGCGGTGGCGTTGAGCTTCATGGTGCAGGAGCCGAGCGGGATCATGGTGCGATCGAGCGCGAGGTCCTTGTCGGCAAGGCCACGCAGGTAGCGAAGCAGTTCGTGCTCGCTGTGGTGCGTGTTGAATACCGGATGCTGCAGGAAGTCGGTGTTGCGCAGGAGGCCCGACGGCAGGGCATCGGCCGTCGCGGCATCCAACGTGTCGATGTCGTTCGCGTTCGCGCCGAAGACGGAAGCCAGCGTGGCGACGTCCGCCCGCGTGGTGGTCTCGTCGAGGCTGATGCCGACGCTGGATGCGTCAATGGCGCGCAGGTTGACGTTCGCAGCCGCGGCCTTGGCATGGATCGCCTTGGCATCGACGCCGGTCACGTGGAGCGTGTCGAAATAGTCGCCACCCACAGCCACGCCGGCCTTGCCGAGCGCGCCGGCGAGGATCGCGGTGAGGCGATGCGTGCGACGCGCGATGCGGGTAAGGCCTTCCGGACCGTGGTACACGGCATACATGCTGGCCATGACGGCGAGCAGCACCTGCGCGGTACAGATGTTGGAGGTGGCCTTCTCGCGGCGAATGTGCTGCTCGCGGGTCTGCAGGGTGAGGCGGTARGCCGGCTTGCCTTCGGTGTCGACGGAGACGCCGATCAGGCGGCCCGGCATGGAACGCTTATAAGCGTCGCGGCAGGCGAGGTAAGCGGCATGGGGGCCACCGAAGCCGTACGGCACGCCGAAACGCTGTGTGTTGCCGACGACGATATCCGCGCCCCAGCTACCCGGGGAAGCAAGCAGCGTCAGGGCGAGTAGATCGGTGGCGACGCAGACGATACCGCCGCGCGCGTGGGTCGCGTCAGCCAGCGCCTTGTAGTCGTTCGCACGACCGAAGGTATTCGGGTACTGCAGCAGCACGCCGAAGCTGTCGACGGTGGCGCCTTCGGCGTCATCACCGACGTGCAGCTCGATACCGATGCCATCGGCGCGCGTGCGCAGTACTTCGAGCGTCTGCGGGTGCACATCCTTCGAGACGAAGAAGACGTTGGACTTCGACTTGGCCGAACGCTTGGCCAGCGTCATCGCTTCGGCGGCCGCGGTGGCTTCGTCGAGCAGCGAGGCGTTGGAGATATCCATGCCGGTGAGGTCGGCGACCATCGTCTGGAAGTTGATCAGCGCTTCCATGCGGCCCTGCGAGATCTCCGCCTGGTACGGCGTATAGGCCGTGTACCACGCCGGGTTCTCGAGCACGTTGCGCAGGATGACGTTCGGCGTGAGCGTGCCGTAGTAGCCCTGGCCGATGAAGCTGCGGAAGACGGTGTTGCGGTCGGCGATGGTGCGGATCTTCGCCAGCGCTTCTTCCTCGGTCACCGCGGCAGGCAGGGCGAGCGGGGCGGGCGACTTGATCGAGCCGGGAACGATGGCGTCGGTCAGCGCGTCCAGCGTGTCGTGGCCGACGACGCGGAGCATCTCGGCGATCTCGGCATCGTTCGGACCGATGTGGCGTTCGATGAACGCGCCATGGTTCTCGAGCTCACGCAGCGAAGGAGAGTTTTTCTGGCTCATGACTTGGAGGCATCCGAAAGAACGTGCCGTGCCGGCACGTGGGGCGCCCCTCTGTCCTTTTGCCTGAGAGTTTGGAGGCTTAGGAAGCCTCTTGCACCTTCGGCGCCGGATTTAACCGGTCTCTCCAGAGTGATGAAGCACGCCGGTGGTCATGGGGGCCTGAGCGATTACGGGCGTTGCGCCTTCGGCAGCGGATCCCTCCGCTTCTCCCACCGGGTGTTGCTGGCGGGGATTATACAGGCGGCGGCCGCCACGGTGCGTCAGTCTGCTCCCGTAGCGCCGGACCCGAAGGGCTCAAACAGTCATATAAATCGTGTGCGATTGAAGCGTAAGCGCTACACCTGTCGAAGTGCGCTAGGCGCGGAACTGCTCGCGCATGAAATGCATATAAGCCTCCTCCGAAGTCTCCCGCCGCGCCTTCACCAAGGGCTGGATATCGTCCGTCGCCACATAGCGCAAACGGTCGGTGCCATCCGTCGTCGCCTCGAAGATCACCTTGGCGACATCTTCGGAGGTGGCATGGCGGCTGGCGCGTAGACCCTCGAACACTTTGCCCGTGGCCGTGACGAAGTCTTCGTAGCCCGCGGGTACGGAAGCGCTGCCGAACTCGTCCGATGATCGTGCGCCGAACTTCGTGTCGAGCACGCCGCCGGGCTCGACGATCTTCACTGTGATGCCCTGGGAGGCGAGTTCGTATGACAGAGACTCGGAGAACCCTTCCAGTGCGAACTTGCTCGCGTTGTACAGCGAGATCATCGGCAAACCGAAAACGCCGGCGCCGGAACTCACGTTGATGATGGTGCCGCGACGGCGCGCGCGGAAATGCGGGAGGAGGGCGCGAGTCACGTCCATCGCACCGAACACGTTCACGTCGAACTGTTCCTGGATCTTCTCGCGGCTGGCGCCTTCGAAGATGCCGAACAGACCGAACCCGGCGTTGTTGACCACCGCGTCGATACCGCCGAAGCGATCGATGCCTTCGACGATGGCGCCGTCGATACTCGCGAGGTCCTGAACATCGAGGCGGGTGACCAGGATGTTTTTGTTGGCTGCCAGGTCGGCTCCGGCATCCGGGTTGCGCATGGTGGCGACCACCTGCCAGCCATGTGTCGCGAAGTGCAGGGCGGCAGCCTTGCCAAAGCCGGTCGAAGCGCCGGTAATGAGGACGGTCTGGGTCATGACGAATTCCTGTGGGTGATCCCAGACAAACTAGTTGCGTCCCGGTGTACTAACAATCAGGCTTATCCGGGACGTATCGATGCGGGATTTCGCACAATGCACAAGGCTGGTCTCATTGAACTGCAGGCGGTGCTCGCTGTAGCGACACACCAGAGCTTCCGCCGTGCTGCGATAGCCGTGGGTATGTCGCCGTCGGCCCTCAGTCATGCCGTCGCTGCCCTGGAACAGCGCATGGGCGTGCGTCTTTTCAATCGCACCACGCGAAGCGTGTCCCTGTCCGAGGCGGGCGAGCAGTTCGTCGCGCGTATCCGCCCGGCGCTCGGTGAGATCTCCGCGGCGATGGAAGCGGCCAACGCCTTCCGCGACAGTCCGACCGGCACCCTGCGCATCAACACGTCCGAGGGCGCGGCTTCGATGATTCTCGAGCCGATGCTTTTCGAATATGTGCGCCGTTTTCCTGAGATGCGCCTGGACATCGTTACCGAGGGCCGCCTTGTCGACATCGTGTCCGAGGGCTTCGACGCAGGCGTGCGGATTGCGGCAGACGTGCCGCAGGACATGGTCGGCGTGCGCTGCACGGGTCGCCTGCGCTTCATGGTGGCCGGCTCGCCCGCGTACTTCAAGGACCGACGCAAGCCGAAGGTGCCCGAGGATCTTCTGACACACACGTGTATCCGTAGCCGTCTTCCCAGCGGCACCTGGTACCGCTGGGAATTCGAGAAGCGCGGGCAGGAACGCCGCATTGACGTCGACGGACCGCTCGGGCTCGACAGCCACCACCTCATGGTCGCGGCGGCCCTCGACGGCATGGGCTTGATATGGACCAGTGAGTGGAACGTGGCGCCTTATATCGCTGACGGTCGCCTGGTGCCCGTGCTCGAAGACTGGTCTCCGTACTTCGATGGCCTGAGCGTCTACTACCCCCC
>NZ_JBFUIT010000129.1:0-10354 GCF_056401735.1 Luteibacter sp. P4_D7_3 | reverse complement strand
CTTCGGTGCCCACCCTCGAGGCGAGTTCCGCACAAGTGGAGCGGCCGTAGGCCAAATAAGTACACGGCCGCGCAGCGGCCTTTCCGGTACGAAACGCGGAGGACGTGTCTGAGCAGCGAGGGTGGGCACCGAAGGCTCTGCGCCTCACCCCCCACGCAAGCGGCGGCGCGAGCCGCTAAAACACGCACTCGCAAGGCGAGTGAACCGACCCCTCCAGCGTCCCAGGGATTCCGCGATGAACCCTGTGCCGGTCAGCCGAACGTGAAAGCAAGCACGTCCACCCCGGGATCCAGGAACTCGATCTCGAACGTCCGGTCGTCGATGGGTGCTTTCTGCCTGATGAGTTGATAAAGGCGCTGGCCGTCGATCGTCCCATTGCCCTGTTCGTCGGTATCCGCGCCGTGGCTGCTGCCTGGCGGCTTGCCATCGATCAGTACACGGAAGTGCAGCGTCGAACCGTGTGTGGATGGGCCCGCCACCAGGTGCAGGTCACGCGCGTGGAACCGGAAAAGAAGTCGTCCGTGAGCCTTGCGTACCGTGGTCGCTTCGGCCCCCATGGTCCACTCGCCCGAGAGCGCCCAGTCGTTGAGGTCGAGCGGTGTCGGCGCGGTGTAGGTGTGCCGCGTATCCTGTACGGCACCGCCTGGCGACGCGAATCGCTCCGTCCGTGCATAACCCAGATAGGTCTCGGGTGATTTCACGTTGTCCCAGTCAGGCGCTGTCTCGGCACCCGTGCCGTGCACGCTGACGAGGTTCTGTTCGACGCCTGACGCGCCTGCTTCGACCAGCAGCGCTTGTATCGCGCGTTCGGTCTGGTCGTAATCGCCTTCACCGAAGCGGTGATAGCGGATGCGCCCCTCGGCATCGATAAGGTAGATCGCGGGCCAGTACTCGTTCTGGAAGGCGTTCCAGATCCGGTGTCCATTGTCGACCGCGACCGGAAAGCTGATCGCGTGACTTGCCAGCGCGTCGCGCACATTGTCGAGCCGTTGTTCGAAAGCAAACTCCGGCGACTGCACGCCGATCACGACGAGCCCCTGCGCCTGGTATTTCGTTGCCCACGCGCGGAGATAAGGAAGCGGTCGAAGCGAGTTGATGCACGAGAATGTCCAGAAGTCGACCAGAACCACCTTGCCGTGCAGGCCGGAAGGGGTCAGGGCCGGCCCGTTGAGCCATGTCGTGGCGCCACTGAGCGCGGGAAACCGACCTTCCACCGGAAGCGCCGGGTTGGCGGCCGAATTGGAAGCCGCAGGGATAGCGGGAGGCGTCTCGCCCGCAACAGCGCTGGCCCGGGCACTGCCAACGCCAACGCCAACGCCAACCCCACCGCCCAGGCCAAGAGCGCCGACCACGAGAACGGATATCAGTTTGAGTGGTTTCACGGGGGCCTCGATGTGCTGGCTGTATCACCCCTCATACGATCAACCATCGGCACCGTCATGGATTGCACGAAGCACCGATGGTGCCGGGGACCAGCTTTTACATGCCACCGTCCTCCGCGCGATACCCATCTAAAGACCGATGACGAAGCACCCGCGGGTCAGTATGGTTCCCTCGCTTCCCCTCTCCCCGGACGGCTCATCGATCATGCGAAACACGCTCCTGCTCGGCATCGGCCTGGCACTTGGTACGGTCGCCTGCACGCCCTCGGCGCCGCCGGGACTTCCCGCCTTGACCGACCTCACCCTCAATTCCGGCGCCCCGCGTGCACCGGAACAGCTGGCCGTGACCTTCGAACATGCCGATCTGAGCTTCCGTGTCGATCCTGCACGGCACTGGATCGAGGGCGACGCGAGATTGACCTTCGCCGTTATGTCGCCGCTGCGTCGCGTGGTGCTGGATCTCGACCGCAACCTGCCCGTCGATGCGGTCGAAGTCGACGGCAAGGCATTGCCGCGTACCGCCTATCGGAATCCGGAGGGTCGCCTCGAGGTCGATCTTCCGCATCCGCTCGCCGCGGGAGCCCATACGACGGTGCGAGTCACGTACCACGGCAGCCCCCATGCCGCCGTACATGCGCCGTGGGATGGTGGCTTTGTGTGGGCCAGAACACCGAAGGGTCAACCCTGGATCGCCACCGCCGTGGAAGGCGAGGGCTGCGATTTGTTCTGGCCGTGTATCGATCATCCGATGGGCCGACCGAAACTCGTCGACGAGCACGTGACCGTGCCAGCTCCTCTGGTGGCTGTCGGCAACGGTGTTGCCGTCGGCATGGACGAGGCGAACGGCATGCGCACGTATCACTGGCGCAGTCACGATGTCAGCACGTACGGCGTCGCGCTGAATATTGCACCCTATCGGGAGCTGTCCGCGCCTTATACCAGTCGTTTCGGTAACGTCATCCCCACACACTATTGGTATGTGGACGATGAAAAGCAGGCGCGTGCACTCTTTGCCGAGTTCCCGCCCATGCTCGACTTTCTCGAAAGTACCGTCGGCCCGTACCCGTTTGGCGCGGAGAAAATGGGCGTCGTGGAAACGCCGTTCAAGGGCATGGAACACCAGACAGTCAATGCGTACGGTAACGAGTACGCCAAGACAGCCTATGGTTACGACGACCTGCTTCAGCACGAGCTATCGCATGAGTGGTTCGGCAACCAGGTGACCAACGCCAACTGGGATGACATGTGGCTGCACGAGGCGTTCGCGACCTACATGCAGCCGCTCTACGCCGAGTCGATCGGTGGAAAGCAGGCTTACTTCGCCAATCTCATGCAGCTTCGTAGCAAGCTTGCCAATCACCATCCGATCGTGTCGGGGCAGCCACGGCGGGAGGAAGATGTTTACGAGGACGCACGGGGTGGTCCAGGGCAGGACATCTACAGCAAGGGCGCGCTTGTGCTGCACACCCTGCGAAACCTCATCGGCGACGACGCCTTCTACCGCTCGGTGCGTTTGCTGGTGTACGGGACCGAGCACCCCGTGCCGGGCAACTTCGCGCCGCGATATGCCACCACGCGCGACTACATCGACATCGTCGACAAGGTCACGGGCAAGGACCTGCACTGGTTCTTCAACATCTACCTTTACCAGGCCGAGCTACCCGACCTGCAGGTAACCCGTGACGGCCAACAGCTGCACCTGACATGGTCGGTGCCTGGCAAGGGCGCCTTCCCGATGCCGGTCGACATGCGTGTCGGCGACCACGTGATTACCTTGCCCATGGCCGATGGTCGAGGTGAGCTGACGCTGCCGGAGCATGCGTCGTATACGCTCGACCCGGATTCGAAGCTGCTTCGGCGCGATGTAGGTATCGAGGCATATCAGGAGTACGTGAAAAAGCACAAGGCGAAAGACCGCTGAGCGACCTGCTACTCGCAATCACTCGGTGGTCAGGGGTTGCGTCGCAGATAGTCGCCCAGGGCAGCGAGTGCTTCTGGGCAATCGGCACGACCGAAGCCAATGCGAAAACGGTCGCTCGGTGTCGGACCCAGTTCGGATCGGTAGTGCTCGGCGGGCAACAGGAGCACACCAGCCTGCTCGACAAGGCCTGCCGCGAATGCTTCAACGCTATCGGCACCGAGGTATCGCGGGTAGGCCACGCAGCCGCCATCGGGTCGGTACCAGTCGAAGTGCTCGGGCCATTCGGCAAAGAAGCTGTCGAGTAGCGCCAGGTTGTCGCCGACGATCCGGCGATTCCTTTCGAGGATCGTCTCCCGCGCCTTGAGGGCGATGAGTGCCAGCTGTTCCGAAGGCCCCGAATTACAGATCGACAGGTAATGCTTGTATCGCTCCATCTTCTGCAGGAACGCGCGGTCGGTGCAGGCAATCCAGCCAATGCGAAGGCCGGGCAGGCCGTAAGCTTTCGACATCACGCCAAGCGAGATGCCGCGTTCGTACACGTCGGCCGCTTGCGGAAGGTATGCCGTGCCCGGCGGCCCGAGCGGACGGTAGACCTCGTCGCTGAACAGCCAGATGCCGTGGCGGCGGCACAACATCACCAGCGCGTCGTATCGATCGCGTTCGAGTATCTTGCCCGTCGGGTTATGCGGGAAGTTGATCGAGATCACCCGCGTGTTCGGCCGAATGGCGGCGGCGACACGGTCGATGTCGAGGGACCAGTGATCGTCGGGATCGAGAGGGACGCCGGTGACATCGCATATCGACAGCGGCACGGTTTCCGACGACTGATAGTTCGGGGTTACCACGATGGCGTGGTCGTCCGCGCCGAGTAACACACGCATGGCAATGTAGATGCCTTCCTCCGCACCGGCGAAGCAGAGCACGTCATCTGCCTGGCAACTGTCGTAGATGCCGGCGATGGCCTCACGTAGCGCTGGCGCACCATAGGTCTGCGTATAGCCCAGATGCAGGGACTCAAAGGCGGCGCGGTCCTCCGGCTCGGCCAGGGCAAGGAGCTCGTCCACCCGCATGCTCTGGGCATCCGAGGCCGTCAGGTGGAAGCGCGCCGCGAACTCCCATCGCGAGAAGTAGGTTTCGAGACGGAAGTCGGGCAGGGCGGTCATGAGCGGCCATCGGCAGGCGGGATGATGAATGGACTATATGTCCACCATAAACAAAAAGTCTATCTTTCCTGTCAGCAGTCACGTGGGAGCCCATGGGCGCCGTTCGCGGCAGCCGCTACAGTGCTTTCATGACTTCCCCACGCTCATCCCTCTGGCTGCCTGCACTGGCCGTACTCGGCTCGGTGACCTCGCTGTGCATCGGCACGTCATTCGCGAAAAAACTCTTCCCGCTGATTGGCGCGGAAGGCACGTCGGCCCTGCGCGTCGGGTTTTCCGCCCTGGTGCTCATCCTTTTTTGGCGTCCCTGGCGCTGGCCGCTGAGCCGTCGCGACGCAGGTTTCGTCATCCGCTATGGCTTGACGCTCGGCGTGATGAATCTGCTTTTCTACCTGGCGCTGCGGACCATTCCGTTTGGCATCGCCGTGGCTATCGAATTCAGTGGGCCGCTCGCGGTGGCGATGATTGCTTCACGGCGTCCGGTCGACTTTGTCTGGCTCGCCAGTGCGATCACGGGCCTGGTGATGCTGTTGCCCCTCGGCCATAACAGTACGCTCGACCCGACGGGTGTGATGCTCGCCCTCGGTGCCGCCGTCTGTTGGGCGTTGTACATCCTCTTCGGCAAACAGGCCGGACACCTGCATGCGGGGCAATCGGTATCGCTCGGCCTGGTGGCGGCGAGCCTCGTCGTCGTGCCTTACGGCGTGGCACACGCGGGCGCGAGCCTGCTCGATCCGATGATCCTGCTGGCCGGTCTCGGCGTGGCGATCGTCTCGAGCGCCATCCCCATGTCGCTGGAGATGATGGCGCTCAAGCGCCTGCCCAGCGAAACCTTCGGCATCATGGTGAGCCTGGAGCCGGCCGTTGCTTCGTTCCTCGCGATGTTGCTACTGGGTGAGCATCTCGCCGCCGGCCAGTGGCTGGCTATCGGGTTTATCGTGCTGGCTTCTATCGGGAGCACGGCGACCGCGCGCAGGACGCGGCCCGTAGCGGTCGAGCTGGCAGGCTGAGGCGAACTCGAGGCGGGGGTGTAGCACGCCCCGAGTTCGTTCTCCGCATTACCAGGCCTTGCGAATACCAATGGAYCCGGTCACCCGACGGTACCGATGGGCACCGAAGCGTGTTTCCACATCCGTCCACAGCCGCCACCCGTTACTGCGCATGAGAGCGACGCCAAGCTTAAGTCCGTAGCTGTTGCGCGGCACACCGGCATCGAACGACTCGGCGTTGAACGCCGTGGCATCGAGGCGGCCGAGGCGACGAATCCAGTTCGCGGCGAAGTAGGGCGAGGCGACGTGGCCGTTCGGCGTATTCCAGCGGGCGGCCGTGCGCACGCCGAGACGCGCGGTGGTGCCTGTGCCATGGAGCGGGCCGATGYGTGTGCCGTTGGTCTCATGATGCGTGCCTCCCCGTAGCCGGGTGCTGAGGACCTGCGCCTGCGGCTCGATGTACGCGTCGGTCTGGCGGCTGAGCGCGTGGCGCCAGCGGTGCCCTGCTTCCAGGCTGGTTGTCAGCATGCCGCTGCCATAGCGCTCGGCGGCGAGACCATCACCCTCCACGCGCTGGTTGACGTGCGCGTACTGTGTCCAACCGCGTATGTACGTGCCGGTGTCACTTCGAACGCCGCCGTACAAACCTGTAGCGGCACCACGCACGCGGCCTCTGGCTGCGTAATGCGTCAGCAG
This sequence comes from Luteibacter sp. P4_D7_3, assembly GCF_056401735.1. Classification (NCBI taxonomy): domain Bacteria; kingdom Pseudomonadati; phylum Pseudomonadota; class Gammaproteobacteria; order Lysobacterales; family Rhodanobacteraceae; genus Luteibacter; species Luteibacter sp. P4_D7_3. The sequence goes on along the minus strand of NZ_JBFUIT010000129.1, from coordinate 4,206 downwards.
CGACGTGCCCCGTGTGTCGGCGCGACCGACGGCCGCCATGACACCCAGGTGAGCTTCGGTATCCGGATCACGGAGCAGGTCGGCACCGAGCGCAAGCTCGCTGGCCGACGACGTGGTGGTCAGCTGGTTGCCGATATCGAACGAGGTATGGCGGCGATCGAAGCGCGCCCAGATGTCATGGCGTGCACCGTCGCGTTCGTCATCTTCGCCGGCTCCGGGACCACCCTGGAACATCTCGAGCGCAGCGGTCTGGTTTGCCCGATAAGCGCCGACCTCAGGTCGCAGCAGGCGCGGGCGTACCACCGGCACCAGCGGATCGATACCCGGGTCGGGCGTCTCCGTCACAGGCGGGTCGATGATGGCGGGATCTACCGTTTCGGGTTCCAGTGACGAGCGCAGGTACCAGTCGCCGTCGTTCGCCGCGCTGAGTGCCCCCTGGTAGAGGAAGTATTCGTGGGCACCCGCAACCACGCGGCCAGCGAGTTCGAACCGACCGTGCGAGCTGCCGTCGACCTGCACCAGACGGATGCCGTCGTTGGTGTAGTCGCCCGCACCGTCGAGTGTATCGACTGAGATGAAGCTGCTGCCGGTCGTGTTGCCCATGATGTGGAGCAAGTCGGACGCTGAGGTGTCGTCACCAAGCCGGCTGCGCATGCGGAACAGACCCTGGTTGCCGTCGTAGTCTCCCGCGACGGTCAGCGTGGCGAAGGTGCCTGCCGCAGAAGCGAACGTCACGATGCCGTGGTCGCTGTTGAAACTGCCGATATGGCTGTCGCGCGCCACCGACCACCGGCCTTTGTCCTCCAGCGTGAGATCGCGAACGATGTCGGTACCGCCATGCCATAGGGCTTCGTTGCGTAAGGTCAGGGAGGTCTTCGTGGCATCCGGCGGCGGCGCACCACTGACGTCGGCGAGGCGGATGTCACCGATGGCCACGCTCTTGTTTTCCAGTGTCACGGTGAAAGGCGTGGTGGACGTGGGGTAGACGTCGATGAAGGCGGCGCCAGCCAGAACTGCGCCCCCGCTGATGCGTACCTTGGTCGGGTTGTTCAGGCGCAGCGCGGCGGCTTGTTCGCTCTCGATCGAGCCGCCCTGGAGGGTCAGTGAGCCCCCCTCGCTCACGTCAGCACCGTAGGCGGCGACGCCGGTGGTCTTGACGGTGGTGCCGTTGGCAACGATCGACGCGTTCCACGCGCTCAGACCATTGGCGAACTGCCCCGAGGTGAGGATGTCCGTGTCATTGAGGCTTATGCGCCCCCCGGCCCGGGCGTCAGCACCGTTCGCCGACCGTCCCTCGGTCACGATGTGCGTGCGTGTGGCGTCGACGGAAGGGACGCGTCCAGGGAAATCGCCACCCATCGCCACGATGCCGAACGCTTGGTTACCGTGGGTAAGGATGTCGGTGTCGCTCAGTTTGAGTGACCCTGCGCGTAGATCGACGCCGGCTGAGTTGAAGCCCGACGTCTCGATATGGGTGCCACTGATGCTGGCCAGCGCTTTAGTGGCGCCGTCAAAACCATTCGCGCGATCACCAGTGGTCTTCCATAGGCCACCCGAGACGGTGATGAAGGCGGCGTTTTCGTCGGAGTGCAGTGCATGCGCACCATTCCCGCCGGTCGTGATGGTTGTGTCGGTCACGACCGCCGTTCCGGTGGACGATATCCGCACTCCCATCGCCTGCTCACCGAGGGTTTCGATGGACGCTTTCGTCGCCCGCAGCCCGGACGAGGCGCCCTCCGCCGCCAACCCATGGGCCGCTGTGTTGGTCGTGGACACGTGGGTCGCCTCGGTCGCGAGCTGGGCTCCGTCGACGGCAAGCAAGCCGACTGCAGCGTAGCCAGTGGTGGCGACGCTACCGCCGACGAGTATGCCTTCGACGTCCTTGCCCTCGAACCGCGCCCCATTCGCCAAGCCACCCTCAGTGACGATGTCCACGTCAGTGAGCTTCACGCGACCGGTTCCCGTGTGCAGAAGGCCATGGGCGCTTCCACCGGCGGTTTGAAGTTTCCCTCCTGTCAGGGTGAGCTCACCCCCTGACCCCTCGGTCTTGATGGCTGAAGCGCCCTGGCCCGACGTTTTGATTCCGACGGCGGTGCCGGTGACGATGCCGCCATCCCTGATAAGAAGCGCCGCCTCGGACGGATGCGTCGTCTCCCAGGATCCTGCGGGAAGATCGAATTCCGTCCCATCGACAACCCAGGGTGGTCCTTCCATGCCCATGGCGGGCTGCGCAAAAGCGGCTATCATTGCCGACAGGTATCGGGTTTTAAACGTTTTTTCGGTAAGCACGCGTTCTCTCCTTGTCAGGCGAACGGACCAAGTGTCCGAATCGCAATTTCTGACTGACAAGACTAAGGACTGGCTTCCGGAGGCGTAACGCGATTATTCTGAAAAAAGCGTGCGATTACGTCACGCTTGCGTCACCAGACATCTACGCTTCATCATGATCGTTGCAATCTTGTCGCGTCTGTCTTCGCACGGGCACGCCAGGGATGAAACCATTTATCATCTGCACGCGCGGCGAAAGCCGTGGAGGGCCCGCCAACCGGTGGGTATCCGCCGTCGCGCTTGCGCCTATACATAACAACTGAGGAGCCAAACCTATGAAGATTGCTTCGATCACTGCACTCGCTTTCGTCGCTGCCGCCATGCTCTCCGCTTGCAACAAGAGCGAAGACGCTACCCCGGCTGCTGCCCCGGCTGCTGCTGCCACGGCTCCGGCCGCTGCTGCAACCGCTCCGGCTGCTGCTCCGGCTGACGCCATGGCCGCTCCGGCTGCTGCCACGACCGCTCCGGCTGCTGCCGGCACGGCCGCTCCGGCCGCTGCGTCGACCGCTGCTGGTCAGTAAGTAGTACGCACCACCGAACCCGCCGCTCCTTTGGGAGCGGCGGGTTTTTTATTKCCCGCGATCCGGGGCCTCCCGGTCGGGACCATGGCCTCCGGGCCCGCGATACGGCACGCTAGAAGGGTTTCGTCCCAACGCCACAGGAATGCCCATGTCGCCTCGCTCGTTGCTTCCCATGCTCGCCCTGTCACTGGCCGTCGCTTCCGGCCTTGCCGCAGCGCAGACCGCGCCGATGACGCCGGATATCCCTGCGAAGTTCGAAGCACCCACCGCTGCCAACGACTACATCAAGCGCGTGGTGGAGATCCCGATGCGCGATGGGGTCAAGCTGCACACGGTCATCGTGATTCCGAAGAACGCGAAGCACGCGCCGATCCTGCTGACCCGCACGCCCTACGACGCCGATGGGCGCGCCGAGCGCGGCGGTGCGACGACCATGCGCAACCTGCTGCCCCAGGGCGACGAAGTGTTCGTCGACGCAGGCTATATCCGTGTTTTCCAGGACATCCGCGGCAAGTACGGTTCGGAAGGCGACTATGTGATGACCCGCCCGCTGCGCGGTCCGCTCAACTCGTCTGAGGTCGATCATTCCACCGACGCCTACGACACGATCGACTGGCTGACCAAGAACCTGCCCGAGTCCAACGGCAAGGTCGGCATGATCGGCTCGTCGTATGAGGGCTTCACCGTGGTGATGGCCCTGATCAACCCGCACCCCGCCCTGAAGGTGGCGGCGCCGGAGAGCCCGATGGTGGACGGGTGGATGGGCGACGACTGGTTCCACTACGGCGCCTTCCGGCAGACCAACTTCGACTACATCACCGGCCAGAACGCCAAGCGCGGCAAGGGTGAGGAAATCACCCGCGCCGGCTACGACGACTACACCAACTTCCTCGCCGCCGGTTCGGCGGGCGACTACGCCAAAGCGGCTGGCCTCGACCAGCTGCCCTACTGGCGCAAGCTCAGCGAGCACCCCTCCTATGACGCCTACTGGCAGGGCCAGGCGCTCGACAAGGAAATGGCGAAGCAGCCGCTGAAGGTCCCGACCATGTGGCTGCAGGGCCTCTGGGACCAGGAAGACATGTGGGGCGCGATCCATAGCTACGAAGCCATGGAGCCCAAGGACAAGGGCAACGACAAGAATTACCTCGTGATGGGCCCCTGGCGCCATAGCCAGGTCAACTACAGCGCGTCCTCGCTCGGCGCACTGAACTGGGACGGTGACACGGCACTCCAGTTCCGTCGCGACGTGYTCCTGCCGTTCTTCAACCAGTACCTGGTCGATGGCGCGCCGAAGGCGAACACGCCGCCGGTCCTGATCTACAACACCGGCGAAAACCACTGGGACCGCTTCAAGGCG
>NZ_JBFUIT010000128.1:0-10540 GCF_056401735.1 Luteibacter sp. P4_D7_3 | reverse complement strand
CTTCTATCCCGGCGGTCATGGCCCGATGTGGGATCTCGCCGAAGACCCTGCGTCGATCGCCCTGATCGAAGCCTTCTACAACGCCGATAAACCCGTCGCCACCGTTTGCCATGCACCCGGTGTCCTGCACCACGTGAAGTACAAGGGCGAGCCGATCGTCAAGGGCAAACGGGTGACGGGATTCACCAACGAAGAGGAAGAAGAGGTGGGACTCACCAAGGTGGTGCCCTTCCTGGTCGAAGACGAGCTGATCCGTCTCGGTGGCAAGTTCGAGAAGGTCGCCAACTGGCAACCCTTCACCATCACCGACGGCCACCTGATCACCGGGCAGAACCCGGGATCGTCGACCGTGACCGCCAAGGCGTTGCTCGCCTTGATGGCCACGTTGCAGAAAGCCTAGGCGGTGAGACTTACCGATGCTTCGGTGGTCAGCGACAGGAACGTAAAAGTCTCCTGCAGATACAGGCGAACGTCCTTCGCGTCGTGCGAGTCGTAACCGATCGAGACGTCCTGACCCAGGTGCAGCTCAAAGTCGCCTCCGCGGGCCGTGGTGAGTACGCCACCCTCGATCGCCGGTGCCCAGACGATGCCGCCATTGAGCATGGCGTGCAGCTCACGAAACACGGGGTAGCCTTCGTCGGTTGCCCCGTTGAGATCCGCATACGCCTTGGCACCGATGGCCAGCTTGTAGGGACCGTTCACGCCCGCAAGGCGTAGTTCGTTCAGGGCCTGCGCGACCGCTACCGGATACGCCGTGAGGTCGGCCGGCAGCGCGATCGCCTTGTTGCTGGTCGTGTTGCGGATGCCGGCGATGCCCGCCGCGGCGTAACCGTCAAAAACAGCGCGATCTTCCGCGAAGGCCAGTTGCTTGGCGGCATCCTTCAGCGGCTGAAGATCCGGATCGTTGGAGCCGCGCGCCACATCGTCCAGATCCTGTCGCGAAAGGACGAACGGCACACGCAGCTCCACCATTGCCGCCACCTGGCGCTGCCGCGCCTGGATGCCGTCGTTCGGTGTCTCGATGCTGCGCGTGTGCCCCGTACCGACGCCGGGATAGTCGTAGCCCTTCGGCCCGACGACATCGACGATACGCCGTGCCGCCATGTATTCCTTCAGCGTGCGCTTGGCTTCGTCTTCGATCTGTTCCCAGGCACCGCCGCTGATGGGTGCGAGTTCGCGAAACAGGTTATTCATGCGTGTTCTCCGTCTTTAGCGAACCGATACCGAGTGAACCATCCGATGCGCGTGGGGTGCTGTCTTGTCCGTTCGCATCGTTCTGGCGGCTAGCCTGTGCCGCCGGTGCGTCCGGGATGCCGTCGAGGAACGTCGCCGAGGGCACGAAGAACAGGCTACCGGTCACTGCCGTGCTGAAGTCGAGCAACCGGTCGTAGTTGCCGGGTGGCTTGCCGACGAACATGTTGGTGAGCATCTGTTCCGTGCGCGCCGGTGAACGGGCGTAGCCGATGAAATAGGTGCCGAACTCGCCCTTCCYTACCTCGCCGAACGGCATGTTATCGCGCACGATGTCGAGCTCGACGCCGTCTTCCACGATGGAGGTGAGCACGTTGTGCGCGTAGGACGGCTTCACCGCGTCGTCCAGTTCGATGTTGGTCTGTTTCTGCCGGCCGATGATGCGTTCCTGGGCCTCGACAGGCACGGCGTTCCAGCGCTTCAGGTCATGCAGGTACTTCTGCACGATGACGTAGCTACCGCCAAGGAAAGCGGCATCTTCGTCACCAATTACCGCGGCCTCGATGGCATCGGCGTCCTGCGGATTCTCCGTGCCGTCGACGAAGCCGATCAGGTCGCGGTCGTCGAAGTACTTGAAACCGTGCACCTCGTCGAGCGTGGCGACCGCGTCGCCAAGGCGCGACATGATCTGCGCGGCAAGCTCGAAACAGAGGTCCTCACGCGTCGCGCGGATGTGCAGGAGGATGTCGCCGGGCGTCGATACCGCGCGGTGCACGCCGTTGATTTCCTTGAACGTGTGGAGCTCGGCCGGGCGCGGTCCGGCGAAAAGGCGATCCCAGGCCTCCGAGCCGAAACCCATCACGCACGTCAGCCGGCCGTCGAGGTCGCGAAAACCCACGGCCCGCAGCAGGCCGGCGAGATCGCCGCAGAGCGAGCGCACTGCCTCTTCGGCGCTGTTACCGGGATTGACCTTGAGGACAAGGAAGATGGCCGACCGCGTAAGCGTGGCGACGACGGGTTGCGCAACGACGGTAGCCACGAAGGGCTCCTTTCCACGGAAGGATGTAAAGCGGTCATTCTCGTCCGAGCCCATGCCAACAGACAAGACATTGCGGAGCCAGGAGGGTAATTTCAGCGCATTGCCGTGACATCACCTATCGCCCGGAGCAAGCTCATGAGTCACCTACCGCCATTCGATTACCTGACCTCGTCCGCACGCTGGTTCGGCACGGAAGGCGCCAAGCTCAACCAGACCGCAAGGCGCGTGCTCGAGCGGGCCACCCGCCGGGTGACGGTCACCGAAGATATCAACCAGCGCCTGGACGCCAAGAGCACCTATGGTCAGCGGCTCGCCGACAAGGTCGCGGCGTTCGGCGGCTCATGGACCTTCATCATTATCTTCGTGGCCATCCTGGTCGCGTGGGTGATCTTGAACAGCCTGCTGCTTGGCCGGACTGCCGTCGATCCGTACCCCTATATCTTCCTCAACCTGATGCTGTCCATGCTCGCCGCGTTCCAGGCGCCGGTCATCATGATGAGCCAGAACCGCCAGTCCGCGAAGGATCGCGAGATGGCCGCGTACGATTACGAAGTGAACCTGAAGGCCGAGGTGGAGATCCTGGCCTTGCACGAGAAGCTGGATGCGCTTCGCAACGAGCAGGTCATGCAACTCCTCGCCCAACAGCAGGCCCAGATCGACCTGCTCACCCGGTTGATCAAGGAAGGCGACCGATAGGACGCCTCAGGCGTCCATTTCATCGCACGCCTGCGCCATCGCACCGGGATGCGTCTGGTCGCAGGGGCGGTTGGGAGTCACCGGCTCGGTCTTCGGCGCAAGACGCGTGACGATGTCCGCACCGGCGCTCAATGTCTTGCCCACCGGGCAGCGATCCGCCATGGCGAGCAGGCGCGCTTCCTGCGCTTCGTCGAGCGAGCCTTCGATATAGAGCGCTCGCTCAAACGTGTCACGACCAGTGATCGCATCACGGCGATGCGTGACCGCCACCTGCACGTCGGTCAAGGCGAGACCCTTGCGCCGCGCATACAGGCCGAGCGTCATCGCCGTGCAGGCGCCCAGAGCGGCGCTCAGCAGGTCGTACGGCGTCGGCCCCGAGGCGAGGCCGCCCATGGCCAGCGGCTCATCGACGAAGAACGAAGGACCCTGTGCGCTCACCCGCACCTGGAACTCCCCCTGGCCGGTAGGCTGGACGATGACGGGTTGGGACGTCATGGATGGCGCTCCTCAGGAAGCCGAGCCGATCGACTCGAGCCACAGCGCCACGGCGAAGGCGCCGGGATCCGCGTGGCCCAGCGTGCGCTCGCCCAGATAGGACGAACGGCCCAGTCGCGGTCGCATCTTTTTGGTTGCCTCGACACCGGCATGCGCCGCATCGATCGCCGCCTGCAAGATCGCCGGCGGGGCGTCGCCACGTGCGATGGCGGCATCCAGCGCGTCCGCGGCAGGGATCAGCGCGTCGAGCATGGTGCGATCCCCCGCCTTGCCGCCGCCCAACGTCTGCACACCGTCGATGCCCGCGCGGAAGGCCGCGGCCCAGGCTTCCGGCGAATCCGCCTCGTCGCGCTCGGCGAGATGGCTCGCACCGCGCACGATGAAGGCGGCATACAGCGGACCGGAGGTGCCGCCCAGTTCACGACGCAGGATCGAGGCAATCGCCTGCAAGGCCGCGGCCGGATGGTCCTTGTCGAGTTCGGGAACCGCCGCGTCGATGCCTCGCGCACCGCGCGCCAGACTGAGGCCGATGTCGCCATCGCCCACGACGGCATCCAGTTCGGTCAGTTCGTGCTCCGCCTTCTGCAAGGCAGCGGTGATGGCACGGAGCGCGGCCGTGAAGCTCGCCGAACGCCCGGCTTGCTTCCAGGCGGGTCCCGCGGACAATGCGGCCTGCTTGGCCGTGCGTGCCTCGACGCTGGAGGCCTCAGTCACCGGATGGGTCGGGGCGCTCCAGGCACCCGCTGTCGCGGGCGCAAGCAGGCGGTCGCGACGTTGTTCGTCCAGCCGCATCAGGCTGAGCGAACAGCCGGGCATCTCCAGTGCTGTCAGGAAGGTGCCGACCTGCACCATGGCAACCTCGATGTTCGCCGCAGCCAGCCGCTTGAGTGCGTGACGGGCGACGATACCCAGTTCCTGCACGGCCGTGCCGCCGAGGTTGTTGACGAGCAGCGCGACACGTTCGTTTGCCCGAAGCTTGCTGCGCTCCAGCAACCGGTCGAGCAAGGTATCGAGCATCGCATCGGCCTTGGCGATCGGGCCGCGCTTGGCGCCTCGCTCGCCGTGGATGCCGAGGCCGTATTCCACTTCGGTATCGGAAAGTTCGAAGCCCGGCGTGCCGGCGGCAGGCACGATACACGCGCCCAGCCCCAGGCCCATGGTGAAGACGGCATCGATCGCGGCCTGCGCCTCCTGCTTCACCTCGGCCAGCGAAAGACCGGCTTCCGCAGCGGCTCCTGCCACCTTGTGCACGAGGACCGTGCCGGCGATACCACGAGCACCGACCGCGCCGTCGCCGGTATCCAGCGCGACATCGTCAGCGACCACGACCAGGTCGACCGTGACGCCGGTGGCGCGCGCGAGCTCGGCCGCCAGGCCAAAGTTGAGCCGGTCGCCGGTGTAATTCTTGACGATGAGCAGGACGCCGCCCGGGCCGGCGACGGCGAGAATCGCCGCGAGTACGGCGTCGACGCTGGGCGAGGTGAAGACTTCACCCACCACGGCCGCGGTGAGCATGCCCTGGCCGATATAGCCCGCATGAGCCGGCTCGTGACCAGCGCCGCCGCCTGAAATGAGGGCCACCTTCCCCGAGGCGGCATGCTGTGCGTAGTCCCGACGAAGCACGACGTTTTCGCCAGCGATGCGGGTGAGTCGGTCATCGGCGAGGACGAGGCCCTCGATCATTTCGCTGACGACGTGCAGGGGATCGTTGATGAGTTTCTTCACGTATCGTTCCTCGAGGCAGGTTCACGAACGCGCCCGACCGGGGCCGGGCAAGTGCCGGAAGTCTGGCATACATTGCCGCCGCCCGGCGTTGACGCTGCATGTCATTGACGTGATCATCCATTGATTCCGCCAGGGCAACATAGTCTTGCCATCAGGCGCGCTTTCTTGCGCGCGCGGTTTCAAATAAAACCTCAAGGGTCTACCCACCGTCCGAAAGAAAGGAGTTCCATGAAGAGCATCGGCTATCGTACGTTCCTGCTGGGCGCCGCCGTGACCCTGTTCGCCACCGCCACCGTACCCACGCATGCCCAGGGCACCACGGCCAGCATGTTCGGCCAGGGTCCGGCCGGTGGCGTCGTCACCGCCAGGAGCGATACCGGCGCGCAGCGCCACGCGACCATCAGCGACAGTGGCCGCTACAAGATCGCGCCGATCCCCATGGGCACCTATACCGTCACCCTCGAGAAAGACGGCAAGGTGGTGGACACGCGCAACAAGATCACCCTTACCGTCGGCAAGGGCGCGGAGATCGACTTCGCGTGCGAGAACGACAAGTGCGCGGCCGGTAGCTGATCCCTTCCGCCATGGTTGTCCGTCAGGGCTGCCCGACTCCCGGGCGGCCCTGACGTAAAGCTGAAACATTCGGTCCCTAGCCTGTCGGCATCACCCTGGAGCCGACGTGTCTGCCGAGACGCCGCAAAGCTGGGCGCGGCTGCTGGCCGACAAGGGTCCCACCCTCGCCAACTATTTTCTTCGTCGTGTCTCGCATCGCTGGGACGCGCAGGACCTCGTGCAGGAGGTCTACCTTCGGCTGCTCCGGTCGGGCGACGCGAGTGCCGGCACGGTGCGAAATCCCGAAGCCTATCTGTTCACCGTTGCCGCCAACCTGGTGAAGGAGCACGCGCAGATGCAGCAGCGCGCTCCGATCAGCAGCGAGGGCCTCGAAGAGGTGATCGAGCGCCTCGCCACGCCTTGCCGCGCGGGGGCCGATGTCGATCGCGCGCTGCGTCGCCAGCGCCTGGCCACGCTGATCGGCCGCCTGTCCCCCAAGTGCCGCGCCGTGCTGGTGATGCACTACCGCGACGATCTCTCGTATCGGGAGATCGGCGAACAACTTTCGATCTCGCCGAACATGGTGAAGAAGTACATCGTCAAGGGACTGGCTGCATGCCGGCAAGGGATGGCACGTTATGAATGACCGGCGCCTCACCGAGGAAGCGGCCACCTGGTACCTCGACATGCAGGAGTCGCCGGACGCGCGCACGCAGGCGCAGTTCATGGGCTGGCTACGCCGCTCGCCGCAACACGTGGCGGAGTACATGGCGATGGCGCAGATGCATGGGGATATGCGCGCCGCCCTGGCAGCGGAGGGGATGACGGTCGAGGAGTTGCGCGCGCTTGCGGCGAGTGAGAGCTCGGTGGTTGCGCTACGTGGAGGTGTGGGCCGGGGCGTTGCTCGCGAGCAGCCTTCGCCGATGAATCGGCTCCTACCGCAAGCGGCGGCAGAGGCTCCTGGTAGGAGCCGATTCATCGGCGATCCCCGCCCGCGACAGCGTCGCGCGGGTGCCGTGAACTGGGCGGCAGCGGCGGCAGTCGTCCTTCTGCTCGGAGGCGGCCTTACCGCCGCATGGCCTTCGCCCGCCGAACCGGGTATCCGGTACGCCGCCGGCATCGATGTCCGCGAAGTCACCCTCGACGACGACACGGTCGTCCAGCTCTCGCCACAGAGCGCCATGGTGGTCAGCTTCGGTGCGGATGCACGCCACATCGAGCTGTTGCACGGCAGCGCCTCGTTCGATATCGGCAAGGATCCCGCCCGACCCATGAAGGTCACCGTGGGTCGCCAGCAGATCGACGACATCGGTACCGTGTTCGACGTGCAGCGCAACGACGGCGCGGCGCAGGTGACGGTCGTCAGTGGACAGGTATCCGTGTGGAACCTGCCGTCGCCGTGGATCGCGCGGATCCGTACTCGCCTGACGGGTACGTCCACGCCACGGAATCGCATCGTGGACCTCCACGGCGGCGAGACGGCCCGTGTGGACGGGGATGGCCATCTTGCCGGACACGGTCCGGCAAACGTGGCAACGGCAACGCAATGGCTACCCGACGAGATCCGCTTTCATGACGCGACGGTGGCCGAGGTCGCCCGTCGTTTCAACGCCTATTCAACGCGCCCGCTGATCGTGGACGACGCCGAGCTGGGACAGAAACGCATCAGTGGCGTGTTCCATGCGCGCGACCCCGATGCCTTTATCGCCTATATCGGCAGCCTGCCCCAGGTGCATGTGGAAAGGAACGCAGACCGCATTCGCTTTGTCACCGCGCACGGCGTCAGGCGACTGTAAGAAAAAATTCATCGAATGACGGGTACCCGGTGGCGCGCGGCGGGACTCTTAGATGGGGTCGGACAGCGATGACTGTCCTCAGTGACCCTCCATCCAAGGTATGTGACGCCATGCGCAATTCGCTCGCCCTTTGCATCGCCCTCGCTATCGCGGGCACCCCCTTCGTACCCACGGCGGCGTTGGCGGCCACGCAGCCCATCGACGCCATGCCACTGGCACAGGCGCTCGATCGATTCGCGCACGAAGCGGGCTGGCAGGTCGTCTACGGCGCCGAGGTTCCCGACGGCTTGCGCAGTCACACCGCTCCCGGCGGCGTGCCGGCCGCCGAGCAGCTGTCCGCGCTGCTGGCAGGTACCGGCATGACGTACCGCTTCGTCACCCCGACCACGGTGACCATCGTGCCGGGAAACGTCGGAGCCGGCCCGGCGCCGGCAGCAGCGGCACTCCCCGCGATCGACACCCGTGACGAGGCGCAGAAGCTCGCACCGATCAGCGTTCACGCCAATGCCGTGGATACCCTTGCACCGAGCGCTGCGCCGCTCGACGCTACCCAGCCTACCTCGGTGATCGACGAGCGATTCATCCGCGACGGACTGCGCTTCAATGCCAATTTTGACGACATCATCAAGTACGCCCCGAGCGTGACGGTCACCTCGCCGGAAGGTCCGGGTCTGGGCAAGAATGAAGGCATCAGCATCCGCGGATTCCAGGATGGCCAGTTCAATATCACCTTCGATGGCATCCCCTTCGGCGACGCCAGCGACCTGCACCACACCACCTCGGCATACTTCAACAACCACGTACTCGGCCAGGCGGAAATCGACCGCGGTCCGGGCGGCGGAAGCACGCTCGGCAATGCGACGTTCGGCGGCACGGTGGCACTGCGTTCACGCGATCCTTCGGACGAGCCGGGTATCACGCCGTACCTCACGTTGGGGAGCTGGAACACGCGCGCCGGTGGCGTGACCGCGGATGAAACGGTGGGCAACACGCGGGTGTTCGCGGACATTTCCAAGGAGTCGAGCGACACCTACCTCAAAGGCACCGACGACAAGCGCGACCATGTCTTCATCAAGACGATCAGCCAGCTGGGCGACGTGACCAGCCTCACCTTCGTCACCAGCTACAACCGCGAACACCAGAACACCGTGCAGGGCGCGACGAAGGAGGAGATCGACCGTGACGGGTGGCGCTTCGGGCTCGGTAACGATCCGACCGTGCAGAACTACAAAGGCGCCAATAACGCGGCCTACTATTCCAGTTTCACCTATGTCGGGCTGGCCAGCCAGGTGGCCGGCTGGGATGTCGACGATAAGCTGTACCTCAATACCTTCGATCACTGGGCGCGCAAGACCGCCGACGCTTCGGACATCGATCCCGCCGACAACGGTGTCACCTTCTACGACGCGAAAGGCAAGAAGGTCGCGACATCGAAGACCGACCTGCCGGGCAAGCTCGCCGATTCCGGCTTCCATGCCTTCGGCAACGTACTTCGCCTCGGTCGCGACCTGGGTGACGGCACGCTGCTCACGGGTATCTGGCTGGAGCGCAGCCTGGATGCGCGGTACCAGTATCCAGTCGACCTGACGACCGGTGCGAAGACGGGCACCAAGTATGGCCCTGTCGACAACTACCTTCTCGACGATCGCACGGACACGGTGCAGCCTTATCTTCAGTACGACTGGAAGGTGACCGACGCCATCACCGTGAGCCCGGGCGTGCGCTACTCCGAGGTGACGCGAAGCATCGACGCGCCGCTGAACAAGGTGTCACCGCCGGTGCCGCTCAGCGCCGAAGCCACTTACCACGCCGCCCTGCCATCGATCAGCGTGCATGATCGCCTCAGCGACTCGTGGAGTGCTTATGCGCAGGCGGCGGAGGGCTTCCTTGCGCCGCCGATCGATGTGATCCAGGTCAACGGCTCGCACAGCCTGCAACCGGAGAAGACGAAGAACTACCAGCTCGGCACGGCTTATGCGTCAAGCAAGCTCACCTTCGGCGCTGATGTCTACTACATCAACTTCTCCAACTTCATCACGGAAACCCAGGTCACAACCGACAACGGCAACGAGGACACCTTCATCAATGGTGGCGGCGCCATCTACAAGGGTGCCGAAATGGAAGCCACCTTCGCCCTTACGCGTGCCTTGAGCCTTTACGGCAACGCCAGCTACAACAAGGCGACCTACAAAGGCAGCAGCGTGCAGGTCGCCGGTACGCCCAAGGTCACGGCAGCCCTGGGTCTGCTCTACAGCAACACCAATGGCTACTTCGGTTCGCTGATGGGCAAGTTCCTTGGCCACCAGTATGGACTGGACAACACGACCGATGACGCCGGTAATATCCAGTTCGCCAATGACCAGCGCATCGCCGGCTACTTCAGCGTCGACGCCGCGGCAGGCTACCGGACGGACAAGGGCCCGGCAGGCACCAAGGGCTACTCGATCAGCGTCGACGTCAATAACCTGTTCAACGTGCACAAGCTCACCGGCTACGCAGGGACGCAGGCGGTGAGTGGCGATCCGCTCTACTTCGGCCTGCCTGRCCGCGGCATCTTCCTCGACCTGTCGGTGAAACTATGAGACGCGCGCTCGCACTGCTCTTCTCACTCGCCGCGGCGACGGCATGCGCCGCCCACGCGCCGTCTGCCGAAACCACGCAGATCGACATCGTGCTGATGCGCCACGGTGTCCGATCGCCGACCAAGCCTGCGGAGACCTATGCCGCCTATGCCGAGGGCGAGTGGCCGACGTGGCCGGTCGCGCCGGGCATGCTCACCCTGCACGGCCACCAGGGCATGACGGCCATCGGGGGACGCCTTCGCCGGCTACTCCTGGACGACGGCACGATCGCGGCAACCTGCCCCGAGCCGGCATCGTTCGTGGTGATCGGCGACAGCACGCCGCGCAACCTCGAGAGCGCCGGTGCGCTCGTCGCGGGTCTGGCACCGGGATGCCACGGCTCCTTCCTCGCTGTCGCGGGAGCAGCGAACAATCCGCTCTTCCACTTCGTCAAGGACACGGGCAAGGGCAAGGCAGACGAGGAT
>NZ_JBFUIT010000127.1:0-10546 GCF_056401735.1 Luteibacter sp. P4_D7_3 | reverse complement strand
GGCGTAGCCGGCCTGATCCGAGCAAAGGAAGCCGTCGGACCCCTGCTGGATGATGGAGGCGTGGGCGGGCATGTCAGACGCGATGATAGGCAGGGCGGCTGCCTTCGCCTCCAGCATGGTTTGTGGGCGGCCCTCCGAGTGCACACTCAGGGTGATCAACCCCTGCGCCCGAGGAAACCACTGGCTTGAGAGCTCTTCCGGCGTAGCGGGCCCATGCCAGCGGACCCACTCGGGAATCGTGACCTGCTCTTGCATCGGACCGAGCAGGTGAAGCGTACGAGTGTGGTCGCGGAATAGTGGTTCGGACCATTCGAAGAGCGGGCCCAGCTTATTCGTAGTCAGGCGAGTGACGGCAATCCATTCGGGCGGCTCGGTGATGTTTCGCTGGATTTCGTACCACGTGGCGTCGATGCCGAAGGAGACCGGAACCACTTGGGCAAGGTCGCCGAAGGCGCGTTGAAGTACGGGGACCATCCACTCTGCGTTGGGACACAAGGCTACCGGCCGGTTGCGGAATGTACGGCGCAATAAAGACCGCATGCCTGGGAGGCGCAGCAGATTCAGGTCGTTTCCCAGCACCGATACGACGACTGGCTTTCCGTCGGACGGAAGCGGAATGGCGCACTGAAGCCAGTTCACGTGGTAGAGGTCTGCGTTTCTTTCCCGTCGATAAGCGCGCCAAAGCATCCGCAAAAGGCGCAGTGGGGCGTCGGCGCCGCGCCAGCCGCTTTCTCTCATCATGTGCGAGATGCCGCCGGCATGCATGAGGTCACCCAGCCAAGCGGCTTCGCCAGTGGTGGTTACTGACTCCACGTGAGGTGGCAGGGCCCCCGGGGGGGCCCACAGACGCAGCATCACGTCCGGAAGGCGCGAAATGCCGCCGGCGAGGTTGCGGATGAAAACCCCGCGCCAGTCGCGTTCGTCCTTGGGGTAGGACGTGCTCACCATCAGAACCTTCATGCGCCGGTTACTCGTTCGTTCATTCCTTGTCGGCCCCCGTCGCGTCCCGGCGTTTCTCATCCATTCTTGCGCGCAAAGGAGCAAGCGAACTTTCCAGTCGCCCCCCTACATTCAGCTGCTCCAAGGCTGCCATATGCTCGGCAGCGACGGCATGGTCGCCGAGCGACAGAGCTTCGCGGACGAGGGTGATGTGATATGCAGGTTCGCCTGGCTCCTTCGCCGAGGCGTCTTTTGAAAGGCGGAAGGCGAGCTGTGTGTCACGTAGGCCACTCCATGCAAAGTCCGCATATGCCGCGAGCAGCCGGGCTCGCGGATCTGGATGTGTGAGTGCTGCAAGATACAACCGGACGATGCGATTCGCAGGAAGCGTGCACATCCCCTTGAGGCTGCAGGTGCTCAGCGAGAAGATCGCGCTTTCGTCCTCAATGGTTGGCGGCTTGGAATGGAGCTTGGCTTCCATGGAATCCCACCAAGCATCCTTGATGGGTTGATGCATTCGCGCCGCGAAGAAAATAAGCGCCTGCTCGGGTAGGGTCGAGGCCCCCGGCAAGACCGCTGCACGTTCAAGCTGGCGCGGAATCAGTGGGACGAACGGTGAAGACGCGTCGTACTGGGATCCGATGATGTACGTTCGTCCAAGCTCGTACTGAGCCCGTGGTGATTGGGGGTTGCGTGCGGCCAACTCCTCCGCGAGCCCCACAGGGGTTCTCCATCGGTAGGCCGTGAAACCCGTGAGTACCGCCCAATAGACGATGGCGAACGCGAGAACGATGTTGCCTACGGTCACGCGGCTCGAAGTTGGGACTGTGCCGTTAACCACTACCGAGGTAGTCACGTTTCCGCGCAGGCCGGTTACCACTGCTAGCATGACGCCTATGCTGGCGAAATAATTGCGGTGCTCGTAGATGAGTTCGAGAGGAATTACGGTTCCAGTCAGCGTGTGACAAGCGAGCATCCAGGCGATCCCGAGACTGGCCAGTCGTGCACGCTTGCGCAGTAGGATGGCCGCACCCGCTAGGCCGACAAGTCCGGCGATGCTGAAAAGGGTGGCCAGCGGTGCAAAGAGGCCTGTCGAGATCCGAAAATCGTCGTGGTAGAAGGAGAGGCCTGTCGGCGTCGGGAAGATTGTCCAGGCGAGGTAATCCAAGACGATTCGTGCTTCGCTCAACAATCGTGTGGACATCGTAAAGTCGCGAGGTGCCCAGGTTGACGCTCGCATAAGCGCCGGCCCGACCCATAGAACACCTGCAATGCCAGGTATCAGGAGCGCCGCGATAAACAGCGCAATGATGAAGCGCGATCTCCGAAAGCTGCCCTCTCTGGCCGCTGTACGCCAGTGAAAGACGAAGAGTTCCAGAAGAAAGGCGTAGAGGGGGGTGAGAACCGCGGTCTCCTTAGCCAGAAGGCCCAGCGCGGTGCAAGCGATAAGGCTCGTCGTCGCGGTCACGCGCCCATATCCGCTGCGAAGCATTCGCTGTCGACCTAAGATGTATCCATACAGGCCGAGCAACACGAACACGTTGGCGAGGCTCTCCATGCGCTGGACGACGTACAGGACAGCGGTTAGGTTGATGGGCAAGACCATCCAGGCCAGGCTGACCAAGATTGCTGTGCCACTCTCGCGCTGGTCCGGTTGCAGTGGATTGCGTGCCACCAGCCTGCGCGTGATAAGGAAGACCAGCAAACCGTTGACCAGATGAATCACTATGTTGGTGATCTTCATCGGAGCGGGATCTACGCCGCTCGCGATGATATTCAATGCGAAGCTCAGAGAGGCAAGCGGCCGCTTGAAGTCGCTCGATGGTGAGGACAATGCCGCCGAAAGCAGATCAGGAACCGACGCGCGTGTGACGCGCAGGTCGGTGTTATCGACGATGTTCGGAAAGTCGTCGAAAGTAAATGCGCCCGGTAGGCCTTGCGCGTAGACAATCGCCGTCGCAAGCAAGGCCAGCGCCATCCATGCGGCGGGAAGCGCGCCGATCTGGCGAAGAGTAGGCAGGCGCATCAGCTGCGGCTTTCCAAGGAAGGCATGATCATTGCGAAGGTTTCCTCGAAGCGTCGATCAACGAAGCGCGTAAGTGCAAGAGTTCGGTATTCCAGTAATTCTGACGGCTCAGCACTCGATCGTGTACCCATGCCATGCCGGTGGACGGGCCGCGTATGGGAGGGGAGGGCAGGTGCGCATAGAGGTCCAGGTGGCCTATTGCAAGCTCCGGCGCGTTCGCCCGGCCGAGCGCGGCGGCCTGCTCGAGGGCCGTCTGCGGGGAAGGAGCCAGGCGCAGCGCTGCGTCAAAATGCACGCGCGCGAGTGCAACGTCACGTTGGGAGAGCGCCAGTTCTCCCCGGATATGTTCGATGTCCTGCATTCTCCCCGGGAGAGCTGTTATGTGCGGGTTGGTCGTCGCGTGGTCTAGCAGTTGCTCGAGCGCGCTGTCGTCCAAGCCGTGGCAGTAACCTCCCTGAGCGACCGCTACAGCCGGAGAAAACCAGCTGAGCAGGAGCCTGCCAGGGTCGCGTTGCGTCGTCTGCAGCGACATGCCCGCGAATGCAATGTCGCTGGCGTCTACTGTCCCGACTTGACAGCGCAGGTCCAAGATGGCAAGTGCAACCTGCGGCTCCGCCGCGAATTCGGAGCGGCGCGTCTCCACACGCTGCAGTCCGCGACGAGGAAATCCCGCCTCACCCTCCATCTGTGCCGCGTAGGCCTGCGCGCGTGCAGATCCAGGGGCGTCCGCTACCCAGGTCAAGGCCTGCGCTAACGGGTTGCCCCAAAGCGTCGTGAGACCGAGCGTGATCGTACCCATGGCGACGATTACCAATCCACCGATGGCAATGCCTGCGGCGGGGCGGTGGACTCTGCACAGCGCAAGTCCGAGGGGCCAGAACATTAGGGCCGCCGGCAGGTAGTTGCGATGCTCGAAATAGAGCTCCAGCGGAATGGACGTTGATTCAACCAGATGAGCTGCAAAGAAAAAGAGCACCGCCGCGGCAGCCGCAGGATAGCGTCGGCGATAGCGCCAAGCCAGGAAAATCACGATGCCCAGGGCCGCCATCGCTGGCAGAGTCCATAGGGGATCGAATAGCGAGATCGCGGCGGGGAATTGGTCGTGGAACACGCTCCCGGCAATCCGGACCACCAGAAACAGCTGTCCGAGGTAGGTCCACAGGATCGTCGGTTCGGTAAGAAGGCGCTGCCCTACGGACCAGCCGCGGTACGACGGCGACGCGTTATCGATGCCTCGGTAGGCAAACCAAATGAGCCCTAGCGCGACAGCGAGGGCCCAAGGTGCGCACGTGGACAGGAGCCAGCGCCGGTAAACTCGTGCATTGGCCGTCAGAGGCGGCAGGCAGGACTCGACGACGAGGATTAGTAGGGGTACTAGCGCGCCGTTCGCTTTCGAAAGGAGGGCTAGGACGGTGAAGAGGTTTATACCGGCGACGATCCAGATTCGCCCGCCGGTTCTTCGTGCAAATCGTTGCCGGCCAGTCAGCCACGCATGCATGCCGAGCATCGCAAACGTCGCCGGTAACATGGCTTCGCGTTGAATTACATAGAGGACGGTCGAGGTGAAAATGGGGTGCAGCAACCAGAGCGTGCAGCCAAACCAGGCGCTCATGGCTTGCTCGCGACGCCCGAGTGCGAGAGCGCCTCCCAGTCGCCACAACAGGCTACTCAATAGCAGGCCGTTAGCAAGATGGATCAGGAGGTTGGTGCGTTTGAAAGGAGCTGGCGAAGCTGGCCAGTCTCGCGCATCCCAGAGGAACGAAGCCAACGCGAGAGGTCGCCCGGTCGGGTCGGCGGTGCCCGAAGTGATATAGCGAACGAACGCAGTCCAGCTGTCGATCGGACCTTGTGCGCCGAGCGCGGGAAGGTTGGCAAAATCGTCGAAGAGAAAGTCGCCCTTGAGGCCCTTCGAGTAAACAAAGAGCGTGACGACCAGGGATGCGAGAATCCCGACGATCAGGAGGGCGAGGGGGCGGTCGGTGCGCACGTGATTCATCCAAAAAAAAAGGGGCCGTGAAACGGCCCCTTCTCGTAAAGCGTGAAGCGTATCAGGTACGGCAGGAGGTCGGCAGGTAAGCATCAGGCACGTCCGTGCCAGCGCTCGACTTGCAGTTCCAGCTGATCGAGCCGCCATTGTCGGTCGCCGAGAGGACGATCTTCTTGGTGGCGATCTTGCTGTTGACGTCTGCGCCGCCAAAGGTAGCGATGATCTTGCCCGGGGTGGTCACGCCTGCATCGACGCCCGTCACGTACTTGCCCGAAATGGAGCCAGCACTGGGCAGGCCGGCGGACTTCTGCGTGCTCGGCCAACGGCCGGTGTTGTTGTAGAACTCAGCAACGGCCGTCTTGGCGCCGTCAGCGAGGTTCATGCCTTCCGACACCTGGGTGCGGATCAGGTAGTTCTGGTACTGCGGGATGGCGATGGCAGCCAGGATCGCGATGATGGCGACCACGATCATCAGTTCGATGAGCGTGAAGCCCTTCTGGACGTTCTTCATGGAGTTTCCTCGTTACTGTTGACTAACCGAAATTAAGTGACGCCCCCTGAGCCCTAGCTCCCTCCGCCCTAAGGTTGGAGAGCGCTCCCTCACTTGCTTTGGTCAGGAACGACCAGGAAGCTCGCCGCAAAGCCTGCATTGAACATGCCACGACTCCCGCGACCGGCATATTTCCTCATACTTGCCGGTGCCGGGATTGTGCATCCTGTCACGCTTGCGGATCAACAGGAAAATTTCGCGGATTCAGTGGATTGCAGTAGATTTAGTAGTGACGCTTAAGGTCAGGATGTGACGCGAAACGTCAGTTCGTGCGGCACGTGGTGGGCAGGTAGCGATTGTCCAGGGTGGACTTGCAGACCCACCCGATGCTGCCGGTATTGTCGATCGGGGAAAGGCTGACCGTATTGGGGCTCAGAACGGCGTTTGAATCTGGTGTCGCATATGCAATCAGGATCACGCCGCTCGGTTGGAGGGCGACTGACGACACGTATTTGCCGCTGATTGAGGAGCCACCGGGCAGGCCGGCCGACTTATTGGAAGACGGAAATCGACCCGTGTTGTGCATATATTCCCACACCGCCGCCTTGGCTCCGGCTGCGGTAACAAGGCCCTCGGAGGCCTGTGTACGAACTAAATAGTCTTTGTAAGCCGGGACAGCAAGCGCGGCCAGTATGGCGATGATAGCGACGACAATCATCAATTCAATCAGCGTGAAGCCGGTCATTCGCCGCTTCATAGGCATAAACATGTGGTTGGGCCCCTGTGAGTCGGGGGAGCCTCAGCACACTTCGTACCAACCTTGTCGACCGGACCTTCTTCGATTGATATTTGTGACTTTCATCGCGCTTGCGCGTCGTTCGCGCCGTTAGTCGAGATGCTGGACGTCGTCCGGCGCACGCGGCGGCCGATGTGGTAAAGGGATTTGACGCCGAGGGCCGCCATCAGGCACTCAGCGCCGCGGTACGGCACTGCGTAGCGTGCGTCCGACTGGAGGATGCCGTACACAGCGGTGACAAAAATGACGCCTGCTGCGGCAAATAACAGCGCAGGTTCCCGATGTCGTGGTTTGCAGGCTGTTGCGGCCGTTCCGATCATCGCGAGCAGGGTCACTAGTGGATTAATTAGGTATATGAGATCCGTGGTTGCACGCAGCACGCCGTGGCCGGAAAGCGGCGAATTCGAGGTTGGAAATACGTAGATATCTCCCGCACCTATTCCGATCGTCCAGCCCCACAGTTCTGCCGGTTTCGATGCGTACCATGCGAGGTACCGTGCCGGTTGGTCGGCAAATCGCTTGGCGATAACCCCGAGGGCGGCAGTCGGTTGACTGCTCAATCGGCGCACATCGCTATCGATGTCCGCAAGAACGGCCTTCGATTCGGCATCATCCAGCTCGAGGGCTTTATACCAAGCTCTGTGGTATTCAGGCCATGAGCCCTGAGCGAAATTCATGGCGATTCGGTCGCTGGCCGCAAGCGATGACGGAAGCATCGCTCCCCTGATCATCCATGCGGCGCAGGGTAGTGTCGCGGCGAATAGAAAGGCAAGCCAAAGAGTTCGCCGTGTACTATCACGCCACGCAGCGATGGCAGCGATGGCAGCGAAGAGCGGAGCGAGCGGGAGCACGACGGCATTGGTCAGCGCGGCGGCCGCGAAGGCCAGGCCCGCGACGGTCGCCCACGACCGCGAGTGACGATCTGATGCCAACTGCAGCGCACAAAGGCCCGAGGCGAACAAGAAGCCGAGCACCGTCTCGCTCAAGACATAACCGCTAAGCGTGATTAGGTGTGGCCACAACGCCAGGCAACTGCCTGCGGCAACGGCAGCTGCCGTTCCGAGCCAGCGGCGTGCGAGCCATGCGTACATACCTACGGTGA
Organism: Luteibacter sp. P4_D7_3; assembly: GCF_056401735.1. Lineage (NCBI taxonomy): Bacteria > Pseudomonadati > Pseudomonadota > Gammaproteobacteria > Lysobacterales > Rhodanobacteraceae > Luteibacter > Luteibacter sp. P4_D7_3. The sequence goes on along the minus strand of NZ_JBFUIT010000127.1, from coordinate 3,206 downwards.
GGGCGGAGAGTACGCACTGGACGTCTAGGACGGCGAGATAAAACGGTTGCCCTCTGCCAAACAGCTTCACCATGAGGGCCAAGAACAAGGGGTAACCCGGGTCTCGGAAGCTGTCCGGCTTTGCAATGCCATCTGGCGACACGATCGAGAAGATGTGGTGGTCAACCAGATTCAATGCATAGGCAAAGTACTGGACCGCATCGCCGCGGAGGGGGTGGTCGACAATCGCAGTGCGCACGTAGAAGAGGCGTACCAAGAGCGCGAGCACGGTCATCGCCGCAATAAGCAGCGCCGGGCGAGCCGTCGGAAAGTGAGCTTTCATGGCGTTATGCTCTCTCGGATCTCCCGCCGCCGATTGCCTCGGCGGGTGAGGAGCCGTCGGCTGACCGCTGTGGCTCCAGCACACGCCAAGATAATCTCAACGCCACGAAACGGCACCGAATAACGTGGCTCGGACTGCAGGACGCTGTATACGATGGTCACTAAAACGGCCATAGTCGCCATGCCGAGCACTACAGTGCCTGCGGTGCGCCGCAATAGTGCCTCAAAGGCGCCGATCAAAGCCAAGATGAGGACTAGTGGATTGGCGAGGTAGCAGGCGGCTTCCGCTGCCTTCCATAGGCGGATCGACCGGAAAGGCGAATCTCGAGTCGGATAGACGTAGATGTCGCCCTGGCCGATTCGAATGTCCCAGCTCCAGAGTAGTGCTGGCTTTTCTAAGTACCAGGCAAGGTACGTCAAGGGGTGCTTACTCATTCTGGCCCACATCGTAGAGAGGCCTGTCCCGATGCCCTGCTGAAATGCGCCGATCTCCGAGCTCATAGCCTCGATGGTCCGTTCACCGTCCTCATCGCCCGTCATGGCGAGTTGATACGCAGCGTGGTACGTGGGCCACGATCCTTGGACGAGGTTCATCGCGGCGCGCTGCGATGAGGTCTTGTTGGTAGGAAGATTCACCGAACGCACGGCCCATAGCGCCGGCAAAAGAAGGGATGCGACCGCGAAGGCAAGTGCGTGGCGGCGTGTCGCGATGCGCCTCCATTGCCCCGCCATGGCAAAGGCAATTCCAAACGGGATCATGACGGCATTGGTCAATGCTGCCATTCCAGCGATGAGGCCAGCTGTGACGTAACGGCCCGTAGAGGGTGAGTGCGACGCGTTGCTCAGGCAAAGGAGCAGGGAAGCACAGAGGAAGCTGAGCAGGTTTTCCGAAAGCACGAAGCTGGTCATCGCCACGTTATGAGGCCATACGGCCATGAGTATGGCGGCTGTGGAGAGCGTCGCAATTGATGCGCGACGGCGCACGGCCAGCAGCAGAAACGTCACTGTGAGGCCGCCTAGCAGTGCTTGAGTAATAAGCACTGCTCCATACCAGCCACTGTAGTTCGAGGTCGCTTTCATCCAGATCGCGAGCAGCGTGGCGTATCCCGGATCGCGAAAGCTGTTGGCGCGAATGTCGGCCCCTCCAGGTACGTCGTTGCTAAACGTGGAGTGGTGAACCATGTTCCAGGCATAGCGATAGTAGTCGACCGCATCGGCGCGTACGTTGACATCATCCAGAGGCTGGAGCACTTGTGCGTGGACGACGTAATACCACCTCAGCCCGAAGGCAAGCAGGCCGCCTAGCAGTGCTATGACGATTGCTGTCCGGTTAGGCGTCGATCGCATGCCTGACGGCGTCATGGTCGGGCAAGCCGATCACGGATGTAGCCCGCGGCCGCGGACAGTCCTACGCAAGCCAGTGCGATCTCCGCAGGTCGGTAAGGCGTCGCGTAACGGGCGTCCGACTGGAGGACGCCATAAATCACGGTGATCCATGCAGCAGTGACTGCAAACGTAATCATCGCCGCTGTCGGGGAGCGGCGTAACGCGACGGCCATCAGTCCGGCTAGCGCCAGTACGGCGACTACGCCGTTCAAGATGAATGTCGCTGCCTCGGCCGTCTTAAATATCGGGTTGGTAACGAAGGGCGAATTGTGCGTGGGATACATGTAGATGTCGCCCGACCCAAGGCCGATCGCCCATCCCCATAAGAGTGCTGGCTTGCTTAAATACCACGCTGCATAGGTGGCGGGCGCGTGACTCATGCGTTCTGCGATGACCTTCAGTCCCCTCACTCGATCAATATGCAGGGTAGCGATCTCTAGATTGATAGCATCGATAGTCTGAATTCCGGCGGGGTCCTCCACCGACCAGAGCTGAGTCGCGGCGTGATATGTCGGCCACGATCCCTGTACGAGATTCATCTCGACGCGCAAAACGGGCGACAGCGGTGCCGACAGGTTGGCATTCCGAATTCCCCACGCGAGCAATGGCACAGCGGAAGCAGCTGCGAACACGAGCAAGTGGCGACGTGGCATGGTGCGCTTCCAAGCAAAGGCAAGCGCAAGCACTAGGACCTCTGGCGCGAGGACCCCGTTGGAAAGTGCAGCGAGCGCCAGGGCGGCGCTACCAACCAGGGTGTATCCCATAGAGCGCCTGACTGCGGCCTCCCGAAGGGCAAGCGCCGTGATGGCGCAGAGTGGCGCGGTGAGATTCTCCGAGAGCACATAGGCCGGTATGCTTACCAAGTGTGGCCAAAATGCCATGGCGATCCCTGCTACTGCCAGAAGCCACGTCGGCAGTACGTCCCTGATCGCGAGGAGGGCGCACGTCACAGTAACCGCGCCGAGGATTACCTGACTAAGAATAACCAGGGTGTACCAGCTGTCGTAGCTGTCAGTGACAGCCATTCCGATCGCCAGCAACGCCGGGTACGCCGGATCGCGAAACCCGTCCGAGAAGGGGTGTGGGGATCCCGGAGCGGCAGAAGAGAACAGGCGGCGGTGATACAGATTCCAGGCGTATCGGTAGTACTGTCCTGCGTCTCCCCAGTCAGCATCCCGGTAAAGCGGCTGCAACACCTGGGCGTGTGTAACGAAGTACCAGCGGAGGAATACGGCGAGCAGTCCGGCAAGAATTGCGACTGCGACCGCTGCACGAGTGCTAGCTGTCTGCGAGCCACCGGCCGGAAGTTGCGACACGGCTCCGCTGGTCACCCTGCGAGTCCCTTAGTGAAATAGTGCATGAGATCCCCTGCGGACTTCCATAGTGTACGGGCCCGTGAGCGGGCGAGGATACGCGAACGCCTCTCGGGTGGCGACCGCTACCCGCTTGCATGCAAGGCCCCACCCCCGTACCGTCCTCCCCGAGCACAACCCCAAGGG
>NZ_JBFUIT010000126.1:0-10845 GCF_056401735.1 Luteibacter sp. P4_D7_3 | reverse complement strand
CCCATTCACCTTGTCGAACACGTTGCGCTGGAAACGCACCGTCGCGCCTTTCGGTGTCTGGCCGTTCTCACCGCCGATCAGCGAGATGCTGAGAATCTTCACCCGGATCGCCCGGCTCTTACCGTAGACCTTGTACGGGCTCTGCTCGTTGTTGGCGGCGTGCAGATTCATGTAGGCCTGCGCGACATCGGGCGCAGCCATCGTCAGGACCGTCGGCCAGTCGCGTAGATTCGTCAGAGCAAGGTCATAGGCTTCGCGAGCGAGCACGAAGTGAGCGACATTGCTGCGGTTGACGGCCTCGCTCGAGGTGATCTGGCGATTCACGACATCGTCGGTGACGCGGGACAAGGAACTCGTTCCCGAGTACGCATCGGCGAGGATGAGATACGGCACTTTTTCCTTCAGCGGCATCATGTACAAAATGCACGCGCCGAGCATCACCGAGACGGCGAGTGCGCAAATCGCGACGATCCAGGCGCGCTTTTCGTTTCGCTTGGCTATATCGGCAAGGGTGACTTCGAAGCTGACGCTGTGAGCGACGGCCTGGTCGATCTTCGGCGAACTTTTCTTATTGAGCATGGGGTTGGCCTGTCCTGTCGTCGCTTACTTGGCGTCCGCATTCGCGGCGACGTGTTCGTCGTTCGCGGGAGCGGCGGCAGGTGTGGGTTCGGTTGCAGCGGGAGCTTGTGCGGCAGAGACCTTGGCGCCCGGCGCGACAGGCGCCGCGGGCGTGGTGCTGGCGCTCACTTCCTCGACGACCAGTTCCGACCCACTGACGGTCACGGCCACACCTTGCGCGCCGTAGATCGTGCTCAGCTGTGCCGTGGCGTCACGCAGCTCCGTGGTGTGAATGCCCGATGCGGCGCGCGTGAGACTGAAGTCGGAACGGAGGCGATAGGCGAGCTTCAGGCCGGTGTCTTTCGTCCACCGCGTCAACATCGTCTTCAGGGTGCCGTCCATCGGCGCCGCGTAGTACGTGTAAGGCAGGGCAAGCGGGATCTCGACCACTTTGTCGTCGTATTTGTTGACCGGCTTCCAGCGGCCGCCGAAGTCCTTCGCCGCGGGCGTACCGCAGGCGGAAAGGAGCATGGCGAGTGCGGAAACAAGGCCGAGGGCGATGGGGTTCAGGGTTCTATTCACGCTTGGCTCGTAAGTCATCGAAAGGCAAAGTGAAAACGTAGGCAGCAGACGTCGCGGCTCATCGCCGAAGGCGAAGCCGGGGAAGCGTTTACATCGCTACGAAGTGAGCAGGGGCGACAGGCCCTTGCTGGGGAAAGCCGACCAGAATGGAGGCTTTCACCCGCGTTGAAAATCGGATTAATCCGAAAAACGCGGGTGCCTTCTCAGACCCCGTGAACTGACTGGAACGGCGGGCCAACCGGCCCCGAGCGACATGCAAATCATCCATACAACATCCTGTACGAGCGCATTTGCGCCCTTGCATAACGTGCCAGCGAAGAATGGTCGCGCGCCTCAGGAGCGATAAGATCATCGCCCACTTATAGTTGCGTCTTACCGACCGTGTATCCCCACCCCTTTTGGCGGATCCCTGTCCGCGACGTAAACATAACGCAACAAGAAATTTCTGACCAGTGGCCTATGTGTGTGTTTTTGAGGCCTTTGTCACACATTTCTGGCATGTAACATGCGTGAAACGCCTTCTGGCGCGACGCGCGTCACTGCACAAGTGTGCATTGGCGCACCGAATTGCCGGAAATGTGTAAGGCTCGTGAATGTTGCCGTTGCAACCATTTGTCCCGGACATCCGCTTTCCATAAGTTGTCGTTTTTTCGTGTCAGGCGTGCGACACGTCGATGTTTTCAGTGTGTTACGGGCCGCGGTCGAGCGTCGCTGCGAGCGGAAAGGCTCGAGCGATCAAATGGTGACTGAACGAACCACGACCGATGAGTGGCTCTCGCCCTTGGCGCGCTGTAGGTGCGCTTCCCCTGACACGCACGGTCTCGCCCGCGTCCTTTCGAGGCGAACCTTACGGAGCGATCTTCGGGTGGAGTAATGGCAACTTATGGAAGCGAAAAGACGTCACGTTATGGTTGTCATAATAGCGGCATGACACCGTCGCAACAACGCAGGACGCCATAGAAGTTTTCTCAAAATTCCTCGGCCGTCTCTGTCGTCGGATCGACATCGCAAAGCCCCGGGAGTAGAACCTCTCCCTTTCCCTACAGGACCCGCCCATGGATTCGCCCACCATCCCCTCCGACGCTGACCTCATGGCGTTGGCCCAGGACGTCGCCACCGCCGCCCAGGAGCGGCGGGTGATGGTTGCGACGGCCGAGTCGTGCACCGGTGGCTGGATCGCCAAGACGCTCACCGACCTGGCCGGAAGCTCGGCGTGGTTCGAGGCGGGGGTCGTCACGTATAGCTACAGCGCAAAGGAGTCCCTGCTCGGGGTGAACCCGCGAACCCTTGAGCGGACCGGCGCGGTCAGCGAGGAGACGGTGCTGGAGATGGTTTCCGGCGCGCTGGCCCGGTACGGCGCAGGCGTCGCCGTGGCGGTCACCGGTATCGCGGGGCCGTCCGGTGGGACGCCCGATAAGCCGGTAGGGACGGTATGGATTGGCTGGAAGCGCCGGGGCGGGTACGCCCGCGCCGAACTCTTCCACTTTTCGGGCGATCGCGAGGCCGTCCGCCGACAGACGGTGGCTCGCGCACTTGCTGGAATGACCTCCGAGCTCAGGGGCTGAGCCGGGCCGCCTGTGGCACACTTGGCGATTGCGGATCGCAGTCCCTGAGACCACGGTCGGGCAAGATACTTATCTACACACGAGACCCGGATATGACGATGGACGACAATAAGCGCAAGGCGCTGGCGAGTGCCCTCGGCCAGATTGAAAAGCAGTTCGGCAAGGGTGCCGTCATGCGTCTTGGCGATCGCGCCGACGATACGATCGACACGGTCTCGACCGGTTCGCTCGGCCTGGATATCGCTCTCGGTATCGGCGGCCTGCCGCGCGGTCGCGTTGTCGAAATCTACGGTCCGGAATCCTCGGGTAAGACCACGCTGACCCTTCAGGCCATCGCATCCTGCCAGCGCGCCGGCGGCACGGCGGCCTTCGTCGACGCCGAGCACGCGCTGGACCCGAGCTACGCCGAAAAGCTCGGCGTGAACGTGGCCGACCTGCTGGTCAGCCAGCCGGACACCGGTGAGCAGGCCCTCGAGATCGCCGATATGCTGGTGCGCTCCGGCGCCGTGGACATGGTCGTGATCGACTCGGTCGCCGCGCTCACCCCCAAGGCGGAAATCGAAGGCGAAATGGGCGACTCCCACGTCGGCCTGCACGCCCGTCTGATGAGCCAGGCGCTGCGCAAGCTCACCGCCAACATCAAGAAGACCAACTGCCTGGTCATCTTCATCAACCAGATCCGCATGAAGATCGGCGTGATGTTCGGCAGCCCGGAAACCACCACTGGTGGTAACGCGCTGAAGTTCTACGCCTCGGTCCGTCTCGACATCCGCCGTATTGGTGCGGTCAAGAAGGGTGATGAAGTCATCGGTTCCGAGACCCGCGTCAAGGTCGTGAAGAACAAGGTAGCGCCGCCGTTCCGTCAGGCCGAGTTCGAGATCCTCTACGGCGAAGGCACCTCGCGTGAAGGCGAGATCATCGAGCTGGGCGTGCGCGAGAATCTGATCGACAAGTCGGGCGCCTGGTACAGCTACAAGGGCGAGCGCATTGGCCAGGGTAAGGAGAATGTCCGTCAGTTCCTGCGCGACAACCCGGCCATGGCCAATGAAGTGGACGCCGAGTTGCGTTCGCGTCTGCTGGTGAAGGCGGGTCCGAAGGCCGAAGCCTCGACCGAGGCCGACGAGCTTGAGGAAGTCTGATAAAGGCACGGGGCAGGGCGACGGCACGGCCGATCGCCCCACCCGCACCGCCTACGACAAGGCGCTCGGCCTGCTGGCCCGGCGCGAGCACTCCCGCCGCGAACTCAAGCAGAAGCTTGATCGCGGCGGTTTTGCTCGTGAGGAGACCACGGACGCGGTTGCCCGGCTCGGCGATCAGGGCTACCAGGATGACGACCGCTTCGCCGCGTCGCTCATGCGTAGCCGGATAGCCCAGGGCTACGGTCCCGCCCGCATCCGCGCGGAACTGCGCAGTCAGGGCATTGCCGACGCCGTGATCCGCCAGCTGATCGAGTCCGCCGACGTGGATTGGCAGGATCTGGCCTCCAGTCAGCTTCGTCGTCGTTACGGTGGGCCCTCCGCCGACCCGGCGGAACGGGTGCGACGGGCGCAATTCCTCTTGCGTCGAGGCTTCGCCGCCGCCACAGTACGTGTTCTAACCCACGCCGATGCGGAAGACACCGACGACGATTGAAGGCAGCGAGCCTTGATTCTGGACGGAGCGTCTCCGCGACATGTCTCGCAGCTCCCAAGCCACGATAGCTCATGAAAACCGCCGAAATCCGTTCGACCTTCCTCGACTTCTTCCGTTCCAAGGACCACACCATCGTGCCGTCGGCATCGCTGGTGCCGTCGAACGATCCCACCCTGTTGTTTACCAACTCGGGCATGGTCCCCTTCAAGAACGTCTTCCTCGGCAGCGAAAAGCCGGGTTACGTTCGTGCGGCCGACGTCCAGCGCTGCCTGCGCGCGGGCGGCAAGCACAACGACCTCGATGCCGTGGGCTACACCGCCCGCCATCACACCTTCTTCGAGATGCTGGGCAACTGGTCGTTCGGCGACTATTTCAAGCGCGATGCCATCCGTTACGCCTGGGAACTGCTCACCGGGGTTTACAAACTGCCGGCCGAGCGCCTGTGGGTGACCGTGTATCACACGGACGACGAAGCCTTCGACATCTGGAACAAGGAGGTCGGCGTCCCGGCGGACCGTATCGTCCGCATCGGCGACAACAAGGGCGCGCCGTTCGCTTCCGACAACTTCTGGCAGATGGCCGATACCGGCCCCTGCGGCCCGTGCACGGAGATCTTCTTCGATCATGGTCCCGACGTGGCGGGCGGTCCGCCGGGTTCGCCCGACGAAGATGGTGATCGCTACATCGAGATCTGGAACCTGGTGTTCATGCAGTTCGACCGCGCTCCGGACGGCACGCTGTCGCCGCTTCCGGCGCCTTGCGTCGACACCGGCATGGGCCTTGAGCGCCTGGCTGCCGTGCTCCAGCACGTGCATTCCAACTACGAGATCGACCTGTTCGCCCACCTCATTGCTGAGGCCTCGCGGCTGACCGGCACGGCGGATATGGCGAACAAGTCGCTGCGCGTCATCGCCGATCACATTCGTGCCTGTTCGTTTCTCATCGTCGATGGCGTGCTGCCGTCGAACGAGGGGCGTGGGTATGTGCTCCGTCGCATCATCCGTCGCGCGCTGCGCCATGGCTGGATGCTCGGCGTGCGCGGCGACTTCTTCTGGAAGATGGTCGCGCCGCTGGTCGCCGAGATGGGCGATGCCTATCCGGAAATCGCGAAGAAGCAAAGCTTCGTGGAGCAGGCGCTGAAAACCGAGGAAGAGCGTTTCGGCGAGACGCTCGAGCACGGCATGCGCCTGTTCGACGACGTCGCGGCGAAGTCGGGCCAGATCATTCCGGGTGCCGACGCGTTCCGTCTGTACGACACCTATGGTTTCCCGGTCGACCTCACGGCCGACATCGCCCGCGAACGCGGCATGAGTGTGGATATGGACGGCTTCGAGCAGTCCATGAGCGAGCAGCGCGCGCGTGCCCGTGCAGCCAGCAACTTCGGCAGCAAGGCCCAGTTGCCGGCTGATGTCGCAAGCGCCGTGTCGCCGACCCTCTTCACCGGTTACGACTCGCTCGAACTGACCGACGCGAAGGTGGTCGCCATCGTGCGTGATGGCAAGGCTGTCGATCGGCTCGCCGATGGCGAGGAGGCCTTCCTCCTGCTCGACCGTACGCCGTTCTACGCGGAGTCTGGTGGCCAGGTGGGTGACACCGGCATGATTCGCAATCCGTCGGGCGCCCTCGCGGTGCAGGACACCCAGAAGGTCGGCGGTGCGTTCTTCGCGCACTTCGGCAGCTGGCAGGGTTCGGCGCCGCTCGCCAAGGGCGATGTGGTGGGTGCATCGGTGGACGCGTCACAGCGCCAGGCCACGGTTCTCAATCACTCCGCGACGCATCTGCTGCACGCCGCGCTGCGCACGGTGCTGGGCGATCATGTGTCGCAGAAGGGCTCGCTGGTGGCGCCTGAGCGCCTGCGCTTCGACTTCTCGCACTTCAAGCCGGTCACGGCGGAAGAGCTCGCACTGATCGAGCGCATGGTCAACGACGAGGTCCGTCATAACGACCAGGCCGAAGTCCATAACATGGGCTACGACGAAGCGATCGAGTTCGGTGCGATGGCGCTCTTTGGCGAGAAGTACGGCGCCGAGGTTCGCGTGCTGAAGATGGGTGATTTCTCCACCGAACTGTGCGGCGGCACGCATGTGTCGCGCACGGGTGATATCGGCCTGTTCAAGATCGTCTCGGAGTCCGGCGTCGCCGCCGGCGTGCGCCGTATCGAGGCGGTCACGGGTGCGGGTGCGCTCGCGCGGGTCGCTGAGGAAGAGCGCGTCCTGGGCGAAGTGTCCGGCCTGCTCGCAGCGACCGGCGACGATGTCGTCGAGAAGCTTCGCCAGATGTTCGACAAGCAGAAAAAGCTCGAGCGCGAGATCGAATCGTTCAAGGCGAAGGCCGCCAGTTCAGCATCGGCGGATCTTGCGACCTCAGCCGTCGACGTTGCCGGTATCAGAGTCGTGGCTGCGCGTCTTGAAGGTCTCGACGCCAAGTCGCTGCGCGACAGCGTCGATGTCCTCAAGCAACAGCTCGGCGATTGCGCCATCATCCTCGCAGGCGCGCTGGACGGCCGCGTTTCGCTGGTCGCGGGCGTAGGCGGTGCGGCGCTTGGTCGCGTAAAGGCGGGTGATCTGGTGGCCGAAGTGGCCTCACGAATCGACGGCAAGGGCGGCGGACGTCCAGACATGGCGCAGGGCGGCGGCGTGGACTCGCCGGCGCTTCCGCAGATCCTTGCGGGCATCCCAGGCTGGATCGAGGCCCGGTTGCACTGAACGAAACCGGCCAGCGTGAACGGCGGCGTGCCGTAAAGGCTCTCCGCCATGCGTTTTATGGCTCCGTGCGTTGCGCCCGCTGGTTTGGCTCGGCTAGTATGATCCGAATGCCGAATGCACTGTTCGGCATCGATCCGCTGGATCGAAATGGCAGGACAGCTGGTCAGCGACACACACAACTAGAGCCGGGGAAGGCAGCTCGGCCTTCGATGGTCGAAACGTCAACCATTGACGGCAAGCACTCGGGGTGAGTTGTCGTTGGTGGGGAAGCCAATACCTGATTTTATGGAGTATCAATCATGCTGATTCTGACCCGCCGGGTCGGTGAAACCCTAATGATCGGCGACGAGGTGACCGTCACTGTTCTGGGTGTCAAAGGTAACCAGGTGCGCATCGGTATCAATGCACCGAAAAACGTCGCGGTCCACCGCGAAGAGATTTACCAGCGCATCAAGAACGAGAACGATCCTGCCGGCCACACCGGGGACGACCAGGACCAGTAAAGCTCTTTACGGCTGAAGCAAGGAACAGTATCCTTGCCCGCTCGTTAAGGCACGTTCCTCAACGACGAACGTTCACGGAGAGTTGCCCGAGTGGCCGAAGGGGCTCCCCTGCTAAGGGAGTATAGGGTCAAAAGCCTTATCGAGGGTTCGAATCCCTCACTCTCCGCCAGTTTGCAAAAAGCCCTGTTTTTACAGGGCTTTTTTGTGCCCGCGAGAAACGTAGCGACGCGTTCGGCATGCAGCAAAAGAAAAAGCCCACGGAGGGGATCCGCGGGCTTTTCAGGGAATATCCGTCGATGCAAAGGCAGCAGGGGAACCGCCGGTGATGCTTGGGACCAGGCGCCTCACGGCTGCCATGGGAATTACTATACTACTGGGTTTATGAATCGTTCTTAAGTTTGGGAGGGGTGGCCAGGTATACGTCCAGAATGCCGGCAACCAGCTTGTAAGGCTGGGAGGCCTGCAGGTTCGTCAGCACGATCACGGTCAGGTTTTGATCGGGAATCGTGGTGATCCAGACGGCGGCGCCCCCACCGGTGTGCACCGTGACGTGACCCTGCTGGCTGTCGTGCATGAGGGCAAGGCCGAAGTCGCCCGTTTTACCGTCGCTCATCACGTACGGCTTCGCCATCAGGGCGAGGCTTGCGGGCTTGATCACCTTTCCGGTCCAGAGCGCGTTCTCCCACGTGGACATGGCCTCGATGTTGCCGCTCAGCCCTGCTGCGGGCATCAACCACTCCGTGGCGATCTTCGAGCCGAAGGGATGGATGCCGTCGGTCGACATGACCGGTGCGCCCTTCGCATCGAGCTGAAGCTTCGAGTGGTCGGCCGTAGGCTGCAGCGCGGTGTACAGGGAGGCACGACCCGGAATAAGCGTCCACGTATCACCCCACTGCAGGCCGGTGATGCCGAGCGGTTTCAGAAGACGGTCGTTGATGTAGCTCTCATAAGGCATGCTACTGACACGCGCAATGATCTCCCCGAGCAGCATGAATCCCGTCTGGTTGTAGGCCATGGATGCGCCCGGCGCTTTGACCGGCCTGGTCGCAAGCAATGCCATCAGATCAGCACGGGTCCCGGCCAGTGGAAGTACGTTGACGGTGTCGTCCGCCACATTGTCCGGAAGGCCGGATGTGTGGGAAAGGCAATGGCGGATCGTTACGGGAGCCCATGAGGCAGGGAGCTCGGGAAGATACTTCCTGACCGAGTCGTCCAGCGAGATTTTTCCCTGCTCCACCAGCGTCATGATCGCTACGCCAGTGAACTCCTTGGTCGTGGACGCAAGCGGATACAGGGTCGCGTTCGTGGCGGGTACGTTCAGTTCAACGCTGGCAACGCCGTAGCTCTTCTCAAGCACCACCTTGCCGTCCTTGATCACGGCGACGGAGGCGCCAGGCGTGTGCCGTGCGGCCATGTCCTTCGCCACAACGTCATCGACCTGCATCGCCATGGAGGTGCCCGCGTGCGCCACCTGCGCATGCCAGAGCGCGAAGGTCATCAACATGCCTATGAAGTTCCTGACCATGGCGCCCCCGCTCCGATGAATGACGGAATGCATCGTAGGAGGGTAGTGACGAGGGCGTACGTGCCGGTGGGCCTCCGTACTTTCGGCACATGGGCGAGTGGCCCAAAGAAAAAGGCCCTGAAAGCTCGCTTGACGCGGTTTTCAGGGCCTGATTTCTTCGAATATTGGTCGGGGAGACAGGATTCGAACCTGCGACTTCTACGTCCCGAACGTAGCGCTCTACCAGGCTGAGCTACACCCCGACGGGAGCCGCGTATATTAGCCATGACCCTGTCGATTCGCAACAGGTCGTCGCATCTTTTTTACAAATGCCTGACAGGGCGCCATGAGCGCGGGGCGGCCGGCGGCCATCTGCTAATCTATGCGGCTGCCGCGTGGCGGCCTCCGTATAGCCTGTCCGAAGAGGAATTGCATGGCACTCACCCCGGCCCGCACCATGCCTGGTGTCCTCGAGCTTCTTCCGCTCGACCAGATCGCCTTCCAGCGCATGCTGGACACGATTCGCCGTAACTACGAGCGATTCGGCTTCCTGCCGATCGAGACGCCGGTGATCGAGCATAGCGACGTGCTGCTGACCAAGAGCGGCGGTGAGACCGAGCGCCAGGTGTATTTCGTCCAGTCGACCGGTGCCCTCGGCGCGGCGGAGAAGGGTGGTGTGCCCGAACTGGCGCTGCGTTTCGACCTGACCGTGCCGCTGGCGCGTTATGTCGCCGAGCACGAACACGATCTCAGCTTCCCGTTCCGCCGTTACCAGATGCAGCGCGTCTACCGCGGCGAGCGTGCGCAGCGCGGTCGCTTCCGTGAGTTCTATCAGTGCGACATCGATGTGATCGGCAAGGATTCGCTGTCGGTGCGTTACGACGCTGAAATTCCGGCGGTGATCTACAGCGTGTTCCGCGAGCTCAACATCGGCGCGTTCACCATCCAGCTCAATAACCGCAAGCTCATGCGCGGCTATTTCGAGAACCTCGGTGTCAGCGACGCCGAGCAGCAGATGCTGGTGCTGCGCGAAGTGGACAAGCTCGACAAGCGCGGCGCCGACTACGTGCGCGAGACGCTCACCGGTGAGGCCTTTGGCCTGTCCGCGGAGGTGGCAGACAAGATCCTCGCGTTCGTCCAGGTGCGTTCGACGTCCGTGGACGATGCCTTCGCCAAGCTCGATGCCTTGGGCACCGGTTCGGAAACCTTCGAGCAGGGTCGGGCCGAGCTGAAGGAAGTTCTGGCGATGATCCGCGACTTCGATGTCCCGGAAACACATTTTGCGCTGAACCTTTCCATTGCCCGCGGCCTCGATTACTACACGGGTACGGTTTACGAGACGACGCTCAACGATCATCCGGGCATCGGCTCGATCTGCTCGGGCGGCCGTTACGAGAATCTCGCCGGTCAGTACACCAAGTCACACCTGCCGGGCGTGGGTATCTCGATCGGATTGACGCGCCTGTATTGGCAGTTGCGCGACGCGGGCCTGATTTCGACCGCGCAGAGCACGGTAGACGTGCTGGTCACCCAGATGGACGCCGCCCAGTTGCCGGCCTACCTGACACTCGCCACCGAACTGCGTAACGCCGGCATCGCCACCGAAGTCGTCCTCGAAGGCAGCAAGCTGGGCAAGCAGTTCAAGTACGCCGACCGCGCGGGTATCCGCTTCGTCATCGTCCTGGGCGAAGACGAGATCGCCAAGGGTGTCGTCACGGTGAAAGACCTTCGCCGCGAAGACCAGTTTGAAGTCGCCCGCACGGAGCTGGTCAAGACCCTGCGCGTCGAACTGGCCC
>NZ_JBFUIT010000125.1:0-10857 GCF_056401735.1 Luteibacter sp. P4_D7_3 | reverse complement strand
GTAATACACGTGATGCCGGCCCCTTAGGGGCCGGCATCCCTACTGTTTCATTTGTACGCCAGTAGCTCAATTGGCAGAGCAGCGGTCTCCAAAACCGCAGGTTGGGGGTTCGAGTCCCTCCTGGCGTGCCATTCTTGAGCGCGCATGAACACGAAGGCAGAACAAGCCAAGGGTATGGGCCCGGCCGACATCGGCAAGCTAGCGCTTGCTTCCATCGTGCTCATCGCCGGCATCGTCGGTTTCTACTATTTCAGCGATAACCCGAACGTGCCGTCTTTCGCGCGCGTTATCGGCGTTATTGCCGCTGTTGCCGCCGCCCTGGCGATCGGTGCTTTTACGGTCCCTGGCCGTAAGCTTCGCGGCTTCATCGCCGAGTCGCAGTTCGAGTTGCGCAAGGTCGTCTGGCCGTCGCGCGACGAAACGCTGAAGACCACCGGTATCATCATCGTGGTCGTCATCATTCTCTCGCTGCTAATGGGGCTGATCGACTGGTTGTTGAAGACGGTCGTGCTCGATTGGCTGCTTAAGCTCGGACATTGAGGTAAGGCATGAGCAAACGCTGGTACGTGGTTCACGCCTATTCGGGGTTCGAACAGCAGGTTCGCAAGGCCCTGAACGAGCGCGTCGTGCGCGAGGGCATGGAAGAGAAGTTCGGTGAAATCCTGGTTCCGACCGAGGAAGTCATCGAGATGCGCGGCGGCCAGAAGCGTCGCAGCGAGCGCAAGTTCTTCCCCGGTTACGTTCTGGTGCAGATCGAAACCGATACCAACGGCAAGACGCCGCGTATCGACGACGAATGCTGGCATCTGGTCAAGGAAACCCCGAAGGTCATGGGGTTCATCGGCGGCACCGCCGACCGTCCGCACCCGATCAAGGACACCGAGGCCGAGGCCATCCTCAGCCGGGTCCGCGAAGGTGTCGAGAAGCCCCGTCCGAAGGTCCTCTTCGAGCCCGGCGAAATGGTCCGTGTCACCGAAGGTCCGTTCAACGACTTCAATGGCGTCGTTGAAGAAGTGAATTACGAAAAGAGCCGTCTGCGCGTCGCGGTGCTCATTTTCGGTCGTTCTACCCCGGTCGAGCTCGAATTCGGCCAGGTGGAGAAGGCCTAAGGGCCTCCTGGTCGGTTCTCCCGACCCATCCGGCACGGGCGTTGCTTAGCCCGCGCCGGACGCCTATAATGCCCGGTCCACGCTGGAGCTTTATGCTCCGGCGTGTCCGTGTTTCAGGGGTTCGCATAAGCGAATCCATCACCACCAGGGAAGGTCTACAGCGAGGAGCCGCAAGGCGCCAGCACTCGCGAGGAAAGTTAAATGGCAAAGAAAGTCATTGGTTACATCAAGTTGCAGGTGAAGGCCGGCCAGGCTAACCCCTCGCCGCCCGTCGGTCCGGCGCTCGGTCAGCGCGGCCTGAACATCATGGAGTTCTGCAAGGCGTTCAATGCCGCCACGCAGAAGCTCGAGCCGGGTCTCCCGATCCCGGTCGTGATCACGGCCTACTCGGACCGTACCTTCACCTTCATCACGAAGACCCCGCCGGCCTCGATCCTTCTCAAGAAGATCACGGGCGTGGCCAAGGGCTCGCCGAAGCCGAACACCGACAAGGTGGGTAAGGTCACCCGCGCCCAGCTCGAGGAAATCGCGAAGCAGAAGGAGCCGGATCTCACGGCTGCCGATCTGGATGCCGCCGTGCGTACGATCGCCGGCAGCGCGCGTTCCATGGGCCTGGTAGTGGAGGGTTAAGAAATGGCAAAGCTCACGAAGCGTATGAAGGCCGCCACGGCCGCCGTTCAGCCCGGCAAGACCTATGGTCTCGATGAGGCTCTGAAGATCGTCAAGGACAACGCCAAGGCGAAGTTCGCCGAGTCGGTGGATGTCTCCGTCCGTCTGGGCATCGACGCGAAGAAGTCGGACCAGGGCGTGCGCGGCTCCTCGCTGCTGCCGCACGGCACCGGCAAGACCATCCGCGTCGCCGTGTTCGTGCCGCCGGGTGAGAAGGCTGACGCCGCTCTCGCCGCGGGCGCCGACGCTGTCGGTATGGACGACCTCGCCGAGAAGATGGCCGCTGGCGATCTGAACTACGGCCGCGTCATTGCCACCCCGGACGCGATGCGCGTCGTCGGTAAGCTCGGTCAGGTCCTCGGTCCCCGCGGCCTGATGCCGAACCCGAAGGATGGCTCGGTCACCGCCGACGTCGCCACGGCCGTCAAGAATGCCAAGGCTGGCCAGGTCAAGTTCCGTAACGACAAGGGCGGCATCATTCACGCCACCATCGGCAAGGCCAGCTTCGACGCTGCCCAGCTGGCGGAAAACCTGAACACGCTGGTCGCGGACCTGCTGAAGGCCAAGCCGGCCGCAGCCAAGGGTCAGTACATCCAGCGCGTTTCGGTGTCGAGCACCATGGGCGTGGGCGTGCCGGTCGATACCTCGACCGTGAACACCTCGACCAAGTAATTCGTTTTACGGCCTCCGCCGGGTCTCCCGGCGGAGGAACGTTTTTGAAGGCAGCCCCGGTCGTAAGTCCGGTGCAGCCGTCAAAGACCGTAGGCGCGATCAGCGCGCGACGGCGACGAGCAGGGAGCTCGTGTTGGCATGGAAACGCCGTCGTCGTTAGCGGGATCGCTTAATCGGACGCCTCCACGGGTCTGGCCTGCGTAGATGGTGCTGCCCCTTCTGGTATTCGTTTCGAATCTGGAAAGGCCACCACCCGGGACACTTCGTGTCCCCGACGTCAGGACGATGTCGCCCAGGACCGCAAGCGGCAGGAGTCGCAAGCGGAGTTCAATTGGAGGAGTGCAATGGCTCTCAATCTGTCCCAGAAGCAAGAAGTAGTCGCCGAGCTGGCAGAAATCGCCGCGAAAGCTCACTCCTTGGTCGCCGCCGAGTACGCAGGCACCACGGTCTCTCAGATGACCGCGATGCGTAAGAAGGCTCGTGAGTCCGGTGTTTTCTTGAAAGTTGTCAAGAATACGCTGGCTTCGCGCGCCGTGGCCGGCACCGATTTCGAGGTCGTCCAAGACGCCCTGGTCGGTCCGCTGCTGTATGCGTTCTCGCTCGAAGAGCCCGGTGCTGCCGGGCGCGTGATCAAGGAATTCGCGAAGACCAACGACAAGCTGATCGCGAAGGTCGTGTCCGTGGAAGGCAAGCTGCTTCCCGCCGCCCACGTCGATGTGCTTGCTTCGCTGCCGACCCGTCAGGAAGCGCTTGCCATGCTGGCTCGCGTCCTTATCGAGCCGATCGCGATGTTTGCCCGCGCCGCCAAGGCCGTGGCCGACCAGCAGGGTGGTAGCGACGTTGTCGCCGCCGAAGAAGCCCCGGTCGAAGCCTGATCCCGTCGACTTTCCATACCGAAACCATTTCAGAAGGTAAGAAACAATGTCCACCCTGACCACCGAACAGATCGTCGAAGCCATCAAGGCCAAGTCCCTGATGGAAATCATGGAACTGGTTAAGTCCATCGAAGAGACCTTTGGCGTCTCGGCCGCCGCTCCGGTTGCCGCTGCTGCCGGTCCGGCTGCTGCCGCTGTTGAAGAGCAGACCGAATTCGACGTCATCCTGATCTCCGCCGGCGACAAGAAGGTCGACGTGATCAAGGCCGTTCGCGCCATCACCGGCCTCGGCCTGAAGGAAGCCAAGGACCTCACCGAGGCCGGTGGCGTCGTGAAGGAAGCTGCTTCGAAGGACGACGCTGCCAAGTTCAAGAAGGACCTGGAAGCTGCGGGCGCCAAGGTCGAACTCAAGTAATCGGCGCTTTGCGCGCCAGTAGTTCGATAAGCGTCAAGTGAGCCTGGGGGCGTAAGCCCCCGGGCTTTGGCCGTTCCCGGCCGTGTTCGACCGATCGTGTTTGCAGATCCACGTTCCATGTTCCGTCCATCGGAAATGGGACATCGGGAGTTGAGGGTAGCGATGCCCTGCAGTCGAATCTCGATCTCCGATTTTCGATCTATTTTTTGCTACTGAACCGAGGCGGTACCCACCATGACCTACTCGTTTACCGAGAAGAAGCGCATCCGTAAGGATTTCGGCAAGCGTCCGCCCGTGCTGGGCGTGCCCAACCTGCTGACGATCCAGACCGACTCGTACAAGGAATTCCTGCAGGAGCAGGTCAGCTCCAAGCAGCGTGAGGAGAAGGGTCTCCACGCCGCGCTGAAGTCGGTGTTCCCGATTTCGAGCTATTCCGGCAACGCCGCCCTCGAATACGTCGACTACAGGCTCGGCGAACCGGCGTTCGACGAACGTGAATGCCGCAACCGCGGCATGACCTTCGGCGCGCCGCTGCGTACCACCGTGC
Source organism: Luteibacter sp. P4_D7_3 (assembly GCF_056401735.1). Taxonomy (NCBI): domain Bacteria; kingdom Pseudomonadati; phylum Pseudomonadota; class Gammaproteobacteria; order Lysobacterales; family Rhodanobacteraceae; genus Luteibacter; species Luteibacter sp. P4_D7_3. The sequence continues at coordinate 6,570 of NZ_JBFUIT010000125.1, read as the reverse complement.
GCCTGGTCATCTATGACAAGGACAGCCCGGCGTCGAAGAAAGCCGTGAAGTACGTGAAGGAGCAGGAGGTCTACATGGGCGAGATTCCGCTCATGACCGACACCGGCACCTTCATCATCAACGGCACCGAGCGCGTCATCGTCTCGCAGCTGCACCGTTCGCCGGGCGTGTTCTTCGATCACGACCGTGGCAAGACGCACAGCTCGGGCAAGCTCCTGTTCTCGGCTCGCGTGATTCCTTACCGTGGCTCGTGGCTCGATTTCGAGTTCGACCCGAAGGACGCGCTGTTCACCCGTATCGATCGTCGTCGCAAGCTGCCGGTGACGGTGCTCCTGCGCGCGCTCGGCTACAACAACGAAGAGATCCTCTCGATCTTCTTCGAGCACAACACGTTCCATCTGGGCAAGAAGGGCGGCGTCACGCTCGACCTCGTCGCCGAGCGCCTGCGCGGTGAAACCCTCTCGTTCGATCTCGTGATCGACGGCAAGGTGCTGGTCGAAGCCGGCAAGCGCATCACTGCGCGCCACGTTCGCCAGCTCGCCAGCGAGAAGATCACCACGCTCGAAGTGCCGGACGACTACCCGGTCGGCCGCATCGTGGCCGTCGACATGGTCGACAAGGACACGGGCGAGATCATCGCTGCGGCGAACGACGAGCTCACGCTCGACCACCTCGAGAAGTTCCGCAAGGGCGGCATCGAGACGGTGCCGACGCTGTACGTGAACGATCTCGATCGCGGTGCGTACATCTCGAACACGCTGCGCATCGACAACACGCGCACGCAGCTCGAGGCCCTGGTCGAAATCTACCGGATGATGCGTCCGGGCGAGCCGCCGACCAAGGATGCCGCGCAGAACCTGTTCTTCAACCTGTTCTTCACCTTCGACCGTTACGACCTCTCGGGCGTCGGCCGCATGAAGTTCAACCGTCGCGTCGGCCGCAAGGACGTCGTGGGTCCGGGCGTGTTGTACGACCACAAGTACTTCAGCGAGCGCAAGGAAGAAGAGTCGCAGCGTCTGGTCGCCGAGCAGGGCGAGACCTCCGACATCCTCGACGTGCTGCGCGTGCTCATCGACATCCGTAACGGTATCGGAACGGTCGACGATATCGACCATCTCGGTAACCGTCGCGTGCGTTCGGTCGGCGAAATGGCCGAGAACACCTTCCGCATCGGTCTCGTCCGCGTCGAGCGCGCGGTTCGCGAGCGCCTGTCGCTGGCTGAATCCGAAGGCCTGACCCCGCAGGAACTGATCAACGCCAAGCCGGTTGCGGCAGCGGTGAAGGAGTTCTTCGGTTCGTCGCAGCTCTCGCAGTTCATGGATCAGAACAACCCGCTGTCCGAAGTCACCCATAAGCGCCGTGTCTCCGCGCTTGGACCAGGCGGCCTGACCCGTGAGCGCGCCGGCTTCGAAGTCCGCGACGTGCACCCGACCCATTACGGTCGCGTCTGCACCATCGAGACGCCGGAAGGCCCGAACATCGGCCTGATCAACTCGCTGGCCGTATACGCCCGCACCAACTCTTACGGCTTCCTCGAGACGCCGTACCGCAAGGTCGAAAGCGGCAAGGTGACCGACAAGGTCGATTACCTCTCCGCGATCGAAGAAGGCGACCACGTGATCGCGCAGGCGAACTCGCCCCTGACGAAGGAAGGCAAGTTCATCGAAGACTTCGTCTCCTGCCGCTTCCGCGGTGAGTCGGAGCTGCGTCCGTCGGCCGAGATCAACTACATGGACGTCTCGCCGATGCAGACCGTATCGGTTGCAGCGGCGCTCGTGCCCTTCCTCGAGCACGACGATGCGAACCGCGCCCTCATGGGCGCGAACATGCAGCGTCAGGCCGTCCCGACGCTGCGCAGCCAGAAGCCGCTTGTCGGCACGGGCATCGAGCGCGCCGTGGCGCGTGACTCGGGCGTTACCGTGTCCGCCAAGCGCGGCGGTGTCATCGACCAGGTCGATGCCGCCCGTATCGTGGTGCGCGCGAACGAGTCGGAAGTGGACGAGAACGACGCCGGCGTCGATATCTACACGCTGACCAAGTACACCCGCTCCAACCAGAACACCAACCTCAACCAGCGTCCGCTGGTGAACGTCGGTGACGTGGTGGCGGTGGGCGACACCCTGGCGGACGGTTCCTCGACCGACCTCGGTGAGCTCGCGCTCGGCCAGAACATGCTCGTCGCGTTCATGCCGTGGAACGGCTACAACTTCGAAGATTCGATCCTGATCTCCGAGCGCGTGGTCCAGGAAGATCGTTACACCTCGATCCACATCGAGGAAATGACCTGCATCGCCCGTGACACCAAGCTCGGCGCCGAAGAAATCACCGCGGACATCCCGAACGTCGGCGAGCAGGCCCTGGCCCGTCTCGACGAGTCCGGCATCGTCTACATCGGTGCGGAAGTGAAGGCGGGCGACATCCTCGTCGGCAAGGTCACGCCGAAGGGCGAAAGCCAGCTGACGCCGGAAGAAAAGCTCCTCCGCGCGATCTTCGGCGAGAAGGCTTCGGACGTGAAAGACAGCTCGCTGCGCGTGCCCCCGGGCATGGACGGCAACGTCATCGACGTGCAGGTCTTCACTCGCGACGGCATCGAGAAGGACAAGCGCGCCAAGCAGATCGAAGAGACCGAGCTGAAGCGTATCCGCAAGGATCTCGACGACCAGTTCCGTATCCTCGAGGGCGCGATCTACGCTCGTATGCGTTCGCAGCTCGTCGGCAAGTCCGCGATGAGCGGCCCGGGCGGCCTCAAGCGTGGCACCGTCATCGACGACGCCTACCTCGATACGCTCAAGAAAGACGACTGGTTCAAGATCAACGTCAAGGAAGAGGAAGTCTCGGAATTCCTCGAGCGCGCGGCCGACCAGGTCAAGCGTCATCGCGAGGCCTTCGACAAGCGCTTCAAGGAAAAGCAGGGCAAGATCACCCAGGGCGACGACCTCGCACCGGGCGTGCTCAAGATGGTCAAGGTCTACCTGGCCGTTAAGCGCCGCATCCAGCCCGGCGACAAGATGGCCGGCCGTCACGGTAACAAGGGTGTCGTGTCGATGATCGTTCCGGTCGAGGACATGCCGTTCTCCGCCGACGGTCGTCCGGTCGACATCTGCCTGAACCCGCTGGGCGTGCCTTCGCGTATGAACATCGGTCAGATTCTCGAGGTTCACCTGGGCTGGGCCGCCAAGGGCCTGGGCCACAAGATCTCGGCCATGATCGAAGCCAACGAGAAGCCGGCCAAGCTGCGCGAGTTCCTCGACGAGATCTACAACCACGGCAATGCCGGTGCGGAAGGTGCGGTGCGCCACGTCGACCTCAAGTCGATGACGGACGCCGAGATCATCCAGCTCGCCGACAACCTGCGTGACGGCGTGCCGATGGCGACGCCGGTGTTCGACGGTGCCGAAGAGTCCGAGATCAAGCACATGCTGAAGCTCGCCGATCTGCCGGAATCCGGCCAGACGATGCTCTACGACGGCCGTACCGGCGAGGCGTTCGATCGCCCGGTCACCGTGGGCTACATGCACATGCTGAAGCTGAACCACCTCGTCGACGACAAGATGCACGCGCGTTCGACGGGTCCGTACTCGCTCGTTACCCAGCAGCCGCTGGGCGGCAAGGCGCAGTTCGGCGGTCAGCGCTTCGGCGAAATGGAAGTCTGGGCACTGGAAGCATACGGCGCGGCTTACACGCTGCAGGAAATGCTCACCGTCAAGTCCGACGATGTGCAGGGCCGCAACCAGATGTACAAGAACATTGTCGACGGCAACCACGAAATGGCGGCAGGCATGCCGGAATCCTTCAACGTGCTCGTGAAGGAAATCCGCTCGCTCGCCATCGATATCGAGTTGGAAGAGATCAAGTGATCGTCGCGGCTACCGGAGATTACGCATGAAAGACCTGCTCAATCTGTTCAACCAGCAGCGACAGACGCTGGACTTCGACGCGATCAAGATCGCTCTGGCTTCGCCGGAGCTGATCCGTTCGTGGTCGTACGGTGAAGTCAAGAAGCCGGAAACCATCAACTACCGCACGTTCAAGCCTGAGCGTGACGGTCTGTTCTGCGCGGCCATCTTTGGCCCGATCAAGGACTACGAGTGCCTGTGCGGCAAGTACAAGCGCATGAAGCACCGTGGTGTGGTCTGCGAGAAGTGCGGCACCGAGGTCACCCTGGCCAAGGTCCGTCGCGAGCGCATGGGCCACATCGAGCTGGCCAGCCCGACCGCGCACATCTGGTTCCTGAAGTCGCTGCCTTCGCGCATCGGCCTCATGCTGGATATGACGCTGCGTGACATCGAGCGCATCCTGTACTTCGAAGCGTTCGTCGTGATCGATCCAGGCCTGACCGCGCTCGAGCGCGGCCAGCTGCTCAGCGAAGACCAGTACCTGGAAGCGACCGAAGAGCACGGCGACGAGTTCGATGCCCGCATGGGTGCCGAGGCCGTCTACGAGCTGCTGAAGAGCCTCGACCTGCCGGGCGAAGTCATTCGCCTCAAGGAAGAGATCACGGCGACCAATTCCGAGACCAAGCTGAAGCGCCTCACCAAGCGCGTGAAGCTGATCGAGGCGTTCCTCGAGTCTGGCAACAAGCCGGAATGGATGGTCATGACCGTCCTTCCCGTGCTGCCGCCGGACCTGCGTCCGCTCGTGCCGCTGGACGGCGGTCGCTTTGCGACCTCCGACCTCAACGACCTGTACCGCCGCGTCATCAACCGTAACAACCGCCTGAAGCGCCTGCTCGAACTCGCTGCGCCGGACATCATCGTCCGCAACGAGAAGCGCATGCTGCAGGAATCGGTCGATGCGCTGCTCGACAACGGCCGTCGCGGTCGTGCCATCACCGGCACGAACAAGCGCGCGCTGAAGTCGCTGGCCGACATGATCAAGGGCAAGCAGGGTCGCTTCCGTCAGAACCTGCTCGGCAAGCGCGTCGACTACTCCGGCCGTTCGGTCATCGTGGTCGGCCCGACGCTGCGCCTGCACCAGTGCGGCCTGCCGAAGAAGATGGCGCTCGAGCTGTTCAAGCCCTTCATCTTCGCCAAGCTGCAGGCTCGTGGTGAAGCCACGACCATCAAGGCCGCGAAGAAGCTCGTCGAGCGCGAAGAGGCTCAGGTGTGGGACATCCTGGAAGACGTGATCCGCGAACATCCGGTCATGCTCAACCGTGCCCCGACCCTGCATCGCCTGGGTATCCAGGCGTTCGAGCCGGTCCTCATCGAAGGCAAGGCGATCCAGCTGCATCCGCTCGTGTGTACGGCATTCAACGCCGACTTCGACGGTGACCAGATGGCCGTGCACGTGCCGCTGTCGATCGAGGCACAGCTCGAAGCCCGCGCGCTGATGATGTCGTCGAACAACATCCTGTCGCCGGCGAACGGCGAGCCGATCATCGTGCCGTCGCAGGACGTCGTGCTCGGCCTGTACTACATGACCCGCGAACTGATCAACGTCAAGGGCGCCGGCATGGTGTTCGCTAACGTTGCCGAAGTGCGTCGTGCGTACGACAACCGCGCCGTCGAACTGCACGCCAAGGTCAAGGTCCGCATCCACATCACCGAGCAGGACGAAGAGGGTGCAACCTCCTCGCGTACCGCCATCGTCGATACGACGGTTGGCCGTGCCCTGCTGATGGAAATCATCCCGGAGGGCCTGCCGTTCGCGCTGGTCAATACCGAGCTGACCAAGAAGAACATCTCGCGCCTGATCAACCAGAGCTATCGTCTGCTCGGTCTGAAGGAATCGGTCGTGTTCGCCGACAAGCTGATGTACACCGGCTTCCGTTTCGCGACGCGCGCCGGTATCTCCATCGGTATCGACGACATGAAGATTCCGGCTGAGAAGAAGGGCATCCTCGAGGAAGCCGAGAAGGAAGTCGTCGAGATCCAGGAGCAGTACCAGTCGGGTCTCGTGACCGCCGGCGAGCGCTACAACAAGGTCGTCGACATCTGGTCCCGTACCAACGAACTCGTCGCCAAGGCGATGATCGACGGCATCGGCACCGAGAAGGTCATGGACGCCGATGGCAAGCTGGTCAACCAGAAGTCCATGAACTCGCTGTACATCATGGCGGACTCCGGTGCGCGTGGTAGCGCGGCCCAGATTCGTCAGCTGGCGGGTATGCGTGGCCTGATGGCTCGTCCGGACGGCTCCATCATCGAGACGCCCATCAAGGCGAACTTCCGTGAAGGCCTGAACGTCCTGCAGTACTTCAACTCCACCCACGGTGCCCGTAAGGGTCTCGCGGATACGGCGCTGAAGACGGCGAACTCGGGTTACCTCACGCGTCGTCTCGTCGACGTGGCGCAGGACGTGGTCATCACCGAGCACGATTGCGGCACCGAAGACGGCGTCATGATGTCCCCGATCGTCGAAGGCGGTGACGTGGTCGAGCCGTTGCGCGATCGCGTGCTCGGTCGCGTCGTGGTCGAGGACGTCTACGCCCCGGGCGACGACGACCAGGCCATCGTGACCCGCGACACCCTGCTCGACGAATACCTGGTCGACAAGCTCGACAAGGCCAGCGTGCAGCTGATCAAGGTGCGTTCGCCGATCACCTGCCGCGCCAGCCATGGCGTGTGT
>NZ_JBFUIT010000124.1:0-10876 GCF_056401735.1 Luteibacter sp. P4_D7_3 | reverse complement strand
CCGCCCAGGCTCGCCATGCTGCCCGTTGAAACGCCGCTGGCCGCCGCTCCTGCGCGGCAAACCAGGCGACGAGACGGGCCTCAGCCCGTCGCCAGGCGGCGGAGGTCGTCGAGTTTGTCGGCATCGCGGATCGCGAGGTCGGTTCGCCAGCGGAGAATGCGCGGGAAGCGCACGGCCACGCCCGCCTTGTGTCGGCCGGAGGCCTGGATCGCCTCGAAGGCGAGTTCGAAAACGTGCGTCGRTTCCACCGAGCGGACGGGCCCGAAACGGTCGACGGTGTGCGCGCGGATCCAGCGGTCGAGACGGCCGATTTCATCGTCGTCGAGTCCGGAGTACGCCTTGGCGACCGGCACGAGTGCGTCGCCGTCCCATACACCGAAGGTGTAGTCRGTGAAGAGGCCGGAGCGGCGCCCGTGTCCCGGCTGGGCATAGAGCAGCACGGCGTCCACCGTGTAGGGGTCGACCTTCCATTTCCACCAGTCGCCACGTTTACGGCCGACACGGTAGGGCGAATCCAGGCGCTTCAGCATCAGCCCTTCGGTCTGGCGCTCGCGTGACTCGGCACGTACCGTCGCGAGCGCTTCCCATCGCTCGGCCGTGACGGCGGGTGAAAGCATCAGTGTGGGCCCATGGCCGGCGACCAGCGCCTCCAGCGTGGCGCGGCGACGGTGGAGCGGTTGCTCGCGGAGATCGTTGCCACCAAACTCCAGCACGTCGTAAAGCATCAGTCGCACCGGCGTGTCGGCGAGCAGCTTCGGACCTGGCTTGAGCTTGCCGATACGTTTCTGCAAGGCGGCGAAGGGTAAGGGCTTATCGCTGTCGAAAGCCCACGCGAGGATCTCGCCGTCGAGGACGCAGCCGTCGGGAAGTTCGAGCGCAGCCCGCTCGATTTCGGGAAAGCGGCCATCGAGCCGTTCTTCACCGCGCGACCAGATGAGCGCGCCGCCGTCGCGTCGCATCAGCTGTGCGCGGATCCCGTCCCACTTCCACTCGGCCAGCCAGTCCTTGCTTTCGCCCAGGCTGGCGACATCGTGCTCCAGCGGTGAGGCGAGGAAGAACGGGTAGGGCCGTTCCCCGGCATGCTCGTCGTCGCGCTCGGGCCCGGCGAGGGCCTCGAAGGCGGCGGCGCCGGGTTTCCAGGTGCCGGTCAGGCGGTGTGCAATGAGGTCCGTCGGTAGCGACGACCACTGCGCGATGGCTTGCACGACGAGGCGGTGCGACACGCCGACGCGCAGCGAACCGGTCAGAAGCTTGTTGACGAGGAACAGCTGATCCCGGGGCAGCGCGTGCCACCATGCGCGCAGGACGTCCATTCGCTCGACCGATTCCAGCTTTCCAAGGGACGGCAGCCGCGTTTCCATCCACACGTGCAGTGGTGTGTCGTCGGCAGTTTCCTCGGGCGCCGGCAGCATCAGCGCTACCGTTTCGGCGAGGTCGCCGACATGCGCGTAGCAATCGTCGATAAGCCAGTCCGCATAGCCGGTTTCGGCAGCGAGGGCGAGGCGGAGCTCCGTCGACGTGGCGGTGCGTTTCAGTTTGCCACCACCAAGTACGTACACCGCCCACGCAGCGTCTTCGGGCGGAGCGTCCCTGAAATACGCGGCCATCGCATCGCGTTTGGCCGACGTGGAAGCGGTGCGGTCGAGTGCCTCGAATAACACGGCAAAGCGGCGCATCAGTCGCCTTCCTCGCTGTCGCGCACGTCCGACACCGTGCCACCCAGCGAGCGCAGCGGGCGTGCATCGTGCCCGGTGTCGCGCAGATGACGAATGAGCGCTTCGCCATCGCCGTGCGTCACGTAGATCCGCTTCGCGCCACAGTCGCGCACGCTTTGCAGCAGACCCGGCCAGTCGGCGTGATCGGAAACCACGAAGCCACGGTCGTAGCCGCGACGACGCCGTGCGCCACGCACCTGCATCCACCCCGAGGCAAATCCCGTGGACGCCTTGGCGAAGCGACGCATCCAGGGCGAACCCGCGGCTGACGGTGGCGCCATGACCAACTCGCCGGCGAAATCCTTGCCTCGCGCGGACTCGCTCACAGCCTGGGTGGGAAGCATGCGAACGCCGGCCTCGCGATACGCCTCGACCAGCCGTAGCATCGCGCCGTGGAGGTGGACGGTGCGGTCGCTGCGCGCGGCGAGCTCGGCGAGAATGCGCTGGGCTTTGCCTAACGCATAGCAGAACAGGACGGCGGGCACCGCGCGTTCGGCGCACTCTTCAAGCCACGCCAGCATGTCGTCGATGACCGTATGCATCGGCGGCCAGCGGTAGATCGGCAGGCCGAAGGTGGATTCGGTGACGAACACATCACAGGGCACGGGCTCAAAAGGCACGCACGTGGGATCGGGGTCGCGTTTGTAGTCTCCGGACACGACGGCGACCAACCCGCGTCCCTCGATCCGCACCTGTCCGGCGCCGAGTACGTGACCGGAAGGATGCAGCGAGAGGCGTGTGTCGCCCATCGTGAACGACTCGCCATACGCATGGTCGCGGATCGTCGCCGTCGCGCCCAGGCGTTCGCGCATGAGTCCGATGCCGGCGCTGGCAACGTGATACAGCGCGCTACCCGAACGCGCGTGGTCGCCGTGGGCGTGAGTAACTACGGCGCGAGGCACCGGCAGCATGGGATCGATGAAGAAATCGCCCGCCGGGCAGTACAGGCCTTCGGGGCGCGGTAGAAGCAGATCGCTGTCCATCGCCGAACAGTAGGAGGCAAGTCGTCAACGCAGCGACAAGCTCCATGCAGGAGCCGATTCATCGGCGATAAACAGCTTGCCCCAACTCCCATCGCCGGCATAGCCGGCTCCCACACAAAGGTCGGACCCTTCAGGCGACGAACTGCAGCCTCGCCAGTTCGGCGTAAAGACCGCCTTCACGCAACAAGGTCTCATGGGTGCCTTGGGCGACGATCCGTCCGCCGTCCATCACGACGATGCGGTCAGCGCGTTGCACGGTCGCCAGACGATGGGCGATGACCAGGGTGGTGCGGCCCTTCTCGAGGCGCTCGAGGGCGTGCTGGATAGCCGCCTCGGATTGGGCGTCGAGTGCCGACGTGGCTTCATCGAGCAGCAGCAGCGGTGCATCACGCAGGATGGCGCGTGCGATGGCGATGCGCTGCTTCTGTCCGCCGGAAAGACGCACGCCGCGCTCGCCGAGCAGGGCTTCGTAGCCTTCGGGAAGGGCCTGGATGAAGCCATCGGCTTCGGCCAGGCGCGCCGCTTCGCGCACCTCGTCGTCGCTCGCGTCCTCGCGACCGAAGCGGATATTGTTGGCGGCGCTGCCACCGAAGATCACGGTCTCCTGGGGTACGAGGGCGATCGCGCCGCGCAGTTCGGGAAGCGCCAGCGCACGCAGCTCGACGCCGTCGAAACGGATCGAACCCGACACCGGATCGTGGAAGCGCAGCAGCAGACTGAACACCGTGCTCTTGCCGGCACCCGAGGGGCCGACGAGGGCGACGGTTTCGCCAGGCGCGATCTCGAGATCGAAATCGGACAGCGCAGCCACGTCCGGTCGTGAGGGATAACGGAATTCCACGTGGTCGAAGCGAAGCGCGCCTGTTACCGGCGTCGGTAGCGGCTCGGGCGCGTCGGGTGTGGCGATGCTCGCCTTTTCCGCGAAAAGCTCGCCAATGCGTTCCATCGCACCGGCCGCCTGCAGCACGTCTCCCCATACTTCCGACAACCCGGCGACGGAGCCGGCAGCGAAGATGGCGTACACCACGAACTGGGTCAGTACGCCAGGCTCGAGTTCCCCGGCGATGACATCGCGAGCACCGGCCCAGAGCACCAGGGTGATCGCGCCGAAGATCAGCACGATCACCGCGGCGGTCAGCATCGAGCGCATGCCGATGCGGCGACGCGCCGTGGCGAGTGCGAGGGCGATGGCGTTCGCATAGCGACGGCTCTCGACCGGCTCGCGGGCATAGGCCTTCACCGTCTGCGCCGCATTGAGCGTCTCATTCGCGACGGCGGCGGCATCGGCCAGGCGATCCTGGCTGGTGCGCGACAGCTTCTGCACCCGACGGCCGAAGACGAGGATCGGCAGCATCACGGCGGGGATGACCAGGGCCGTGAGGCCGGCCAGGCGAGGACTGGTCCAGGCCATGGCCGCTGCCGAGCCGATGAGCATGACGGTACTGCGCAGCGCCACCGAGATGCCCGAGCCGACCAGGGTCTGCACCAGTTCGGTATCCGTGCCCAGGCGCGAGGTGAGCTCGCCTACGCGGGTGCTTTCGTAGAAGCCGACATCGAGATGGATCACGTGCCGGTACAGCGTGCTGCGAAGGGCGGCGAGCGAGCGTTCGCCGAGCAGGGCGATGAAGAAGTAGCGCGCCGCGGTGGCAAGGGCGAGCACCACGGCGACCCCGAACAGGCCCAGGAAGGTCCCGTTGATCGTCGCCAGGTTCGAGGCAAGGAAACCCTTGTCGACGATATGGCGCAAGGCGACCGGAACTAATAGTGAGGCGCCGGAGGAAATGCCGAGGAAGACCAGCCAGCCGACGGCCAGGGCCTTGTGGGGCTTGAGGAAGGGCCAGAGATTGCGCAGTGCACCGATGTTCCGTGACTTCTCCCTGCGTTCGGTGGTCATGCGCCGCTCTTTGCTATGGTCATTCGCCAACGGATGGGGCCGGCCGGTGCAGTATTCAATCGAGCCGGCGCGGCTGGATGCGCCCCCGGCTGAGGTCGACCATGCGCGCGGCGATGGCGTCGAGGCGGTCCGCCGGGGCGAGCACGGTCAATTCCGCCCCGTCGGCGACGAAGATCTCCTGTTCGATCACCCCGTCCATCTCACGGATCCGTGCCGTGACGAGCGCCAGCTCGGCGAAGTCGCAGTGGATGAACAGCCGACCCGTCGCGACGATCGCCACGCGGGGGGCGAGGCGCAGGCATTCCGCCGCTGTGCCGCCGTAGGCCCGGGCGAGTCCGCCCGCACCCAGTTTAACGCCGCCGTACCAGCGCGTGACCACGACGACCACACGGTCACAGCCCTGGCCGTCGATGGCCTGCAGCATCGGGCGGCCCGCCGTGCCGCCGGGCTCGCCGTCATCGTTGAAGCGGTAGGCATCGCCGATGCGATAGGACCAGCAGTTGTGCGTCGCCGCCGTATCGCTGACGGTCTCGATGAAGGCGAGTGCCTCCGTGATACTGCCGACCGGCGCAGCCTGGGCGAGGAAGCGGCTCTTGCGAATGTCTTCCTCGTGCCGCCAGGGCGACGCGAGGGTTTCCAGCGGGGCGTTCAAGGGTTCAGGTCACGCAGGTCTTGGGGCAGGTCGTAGTGCGGATAGCGTTGGCGAAAATCTTTCAGCTCGCGCAGGGCCCGGGCACGGTCGCCGCTGCCCAGAAGGCGGCGGATTTCGCCGATGCGGTCGTCCGGACCGAGGCTGGCGGCGCTGTCTGCTTCGACACGCGCCGGGGCAGACATCGTCTGGCGCAGCATGCCGGAAGCTGCCGGACGGGCCATCTCGTACTGCTCTGACGCAGGTTGCTGCGGTGCCGGGGCAGGGGCGGCGGAAACGGTGACTGGCTCGGGAGCGGGCGGCGACGCCGGAGCGGATGGTGTGGGCGGTTCTGGCGGTGCGGCGGGGGCGGGCGCAGACGGTGGCGGTGGCGCCAATACGCTCTTCGCTGCGAACGTAGGTATCGCGGTGCGAGCGACGTGTGCGCGTAGCGTAGGTTTCGCCGCTGAAGCGGCTCCCACAGAAACAGCAGGTTCGCGTGCCGCCGGTGTAGGAGCCGCTTCAGCGGCGATGCTCTTCCCCGCCAGCTTGTCCGCAGCAACCGGCCATGCGGCTGGGGCTGCGGCCGGGGGCATCGACCTTGGCGCAGGCTGCTGTTCGCGAACCTGCCAGGCGACGCCTACGGCGAGGACGAGCACCGCGGCGGATGYCATGGCAACGGGCCAGCGTGGACGACGATTCACCGGTGTCGCACGCGCGGCTTCGGCGAGAACGGCCGCATCGAGGGATGCGTCCGGTTCGACCTTGGGCAGGCGTGCGTACAGCGCGGCGAGTTCGTGCTCGTCGGGCAGATCGTCGTCGCTGGGCGGGGGAGTGGTCGGGTTCATGTCATTCGGCAACGAGTTCGCGGATCCGGGCCATGGCGTAGCGAAGCCGCGATTTTGCGGTTTCACGGCCCACACCGGTGACGGCGGCGATGTCCTCCAGGGAAAGTTCGTTCTCCATGCGCAGCACGAAAGCCGTGCGCTGTTCGTCGGGCAGGCTCTCGATGGCCCGCTGCATGCGCCGACGCAGTTCGAAGTCCGACAGCGCGTGCTCGGGTTGTTCGCGTTCCGGTGCGGCCTGTGTCGCAAATACGGCTTCGGTTTCCTCCGCACCGGCCTGTGGCCGTTGCTTGCGGAAGCTGTCGATCGCCAGGTTGTGCGCGATCTGCAGCAGCCACGTGCTGAACTTCGCTTCGACACGATAGCGCTGACGGGCCGCAATCACACGGCTCCAGGTTTCCTGGAAGAGCTCGTCCGCGGCCGCGCGATCCTTCACTGTCTTGAGGAGGAACCGGTAGAGCGGGCCCTTGTGCCGCGCGTAGAGCTCCGTGAAGGCAGCCGCGTCCCCACCCACCCAGGCGAGCATCAGTTCGCCATCGTCGGCCAGGGGTGCATCCATGGCCGGGGAGGGTAAGGCATTCGGGTGGTATTCGGCGATGGGCAGGGTCGTGGTTCCGTTGGATCGCCTCAGCGAATGAACGCCCCGGCCACCGGCTGCTCGGTCTGCATCCCGCCCGCCAGCGCCGCCAGCCTCGCCATACCCGCGCGGTAGCCGCCCTCGTCCTTTCCAATCGACTCACGTGCCAGTGCGGCCGCCTTGTCGTACCCGAAGCCATCGACGTATTTCCCGCCACGCAGGTTCTCGGCGAAGGCAGCCACGGCGGCGGCGAAGCGCAGTCGTTCGCTGGGTGCCGTGGCGACGCGTGCGGACAGCGGCTCTTCGATCAGCTTGCTCGTGTCGCCATCGGGTGCCTTGTAGCGAAGACGGAGGAAGGCCAGCTCGTTGCCTTTCGCCGCAGTTGGCGCCTCGCTGCCGTAGCGCAGGGGATCGATTCGGGCGCCTGGCGCACCCTTGAGCGTGATCTCGTAGAGCGCGGTGACATTCGCCCCGGCGCCGATCTCGCCCGCGTCGACGGCATCGTTGTTGAAGTCCTCACGGGCCAGTACGCGCTTCTCGTAACCGATGAGGCGGTATTCGGCGACCACTCCCGGATTGAACTCGACCTGGATCTTCACATCCTTCGCGATGGTCATCAACGTGGCCGACATCTCGTCGACCAGGACACGCCGGCCCTCGTCCAGGCTGTCGATGTAGTGATGACTGCCGTTACCGACATCGGCGAGTTCCACGGCCATTTCGTCGTTGTAGTTGCCCTCGCCAAAGCCGAGCGTAGTCAGTGCGACGCCGCTCTTGCGCTTCTCGGCGATGCGATCCTTGAGTGCCTGCACACCGGTCAGACCGACGTTGAAATCGCCATCCGTCGCGAGGATGACGCGGTTCACGCCGCCCTTGATGTAACCCTTCGCTGCCTGCGCGTACGCAAGGTCGATGCCTGCGGCGCCGTTCGTGGAACCGCCGGCACCCAGTGCATCGATGGCGGCGGTGATTGTCGCGTGCCGATCGCCCGGCGTGGAGGGTAGTGCCACRCAGGTGGCACCGGCATAGGTCACCAGGGAGACGCGGTCCTGTGCGCGGAGCTTCGGCACGATCTGCTTCAGCGACGCCTTCAGCAAGGGGAGCTTGTCGGGCTCGTCCATCGACCCGGAGACGTCGACGAGGAAGACCAGGTTGGCAGCGGGGATCTCGCTGGGTGGCACCTTGTAGCCCTGGATGCCGACCATCAGCAGCTGGCGGCTGCTATTCCACGGCGCGGGTGCCAGTTCGGTGGTCACGCTGAAAGGCCGCGAGCGGTCCGTCGGCGGTGCATAGCCGTAATCGAAGTAGTTGATGAACTCTTCCGTTCGCACGGCGTCCGCGGGGGGCAGGCGTCCTTCGTTGAGCATGTGTCGCACGTTGGTGTACGAGCCGGTGTCCACGTCGATGCTGAAGGTCGACACCGGGTCGTCGGCGGCGAGGTGCACCGCATTAGCGTCGCGATGTCTGTAGTTGTCGCGATCCTCAGGCTGGGCTGGCGCGAGCCCGAGGACGACCACGCCCCCGCCGACCCGCGGCCGCATGACCTGGGACTTTGCCATGGCCGGCGAAGCAGCGACCCGRCCGATCGCATCCGCTTCCGCGACCGGTTCGGGAGCCGGCGCCGCGGCGGGCGCAGGCAGTGACATCACGCGCGCCACGGGCGCGACCTGCCGCGCGACCATCGGGATCGGAAAGGGGCGTCCGGGCCCATAGCCGCGAACGGCTTGCTCGCAGGGCGCGTCGTTGATAACGGCCGGCTCAGCCGCCACGCGCTGGCGGGAGGATCCATCGGAAGCGGCGCTACCCGCGGCGGCGACGAGCCCGGCAAACAGCAGTGGAAGGGTGATGCGTAGCCTATTCATCGTGCGTGGCCTCGTGGGGGACATGCAGATGAAACGTGGCCAGCGCGAAAAGGGGTTAAATCGCGTTCGACGATATGTCCGGGACGACTCAGGCGCGCGAGGGCTCCAGCCGCGCATCGCCTTGCGCGCCGATGCGGTTACGTCCGGAATTCTTCGCTCGGTAGAGCGCGCGGTCGGCGGCGTTGAGCAGATCCAGCGGGCCACCGTTGGCATTGGCCAGCAAGGTGGCGACGCCGATGGTGATGGTCAGCACGCCGAACGGGCTCAGCGGATGCGCGATGCCTTGCGCTTCAACCTGCGAACGCAGGTCTTCGGCTAGTGCCACCGCGTCAGGCAAGCGGGTCCCGGGAGCGATCACGGCGAATTCCTCGCCGCCGAAGCGGGCGATGAAATCGCCGGCACGCAGGCCGCGACCGGAGAGGACGGAAGCCAGCGCACGCAGACAATCGTCGCCGGCAAGATGGCCATAGCGGTCGTTGTATTCCTTGAAGAAGTCCACGTCGACCATCAGCAGGGCGATCGGCTCGCGCTGGGCGGGTCGGTGCCATTCGCGCAGGAGGCGTTCGTCCAGCGCGCGACGGTTGGCCAGCCCGGTCAGGCTGTCGGTGAACACCAGCCCCTGCAGCTCGTCGCGGCTGCGCGAGAGGCGGTATTCCTCCTCGACGAGATCGACCTGGGCCAGCGTACCGCGCAGGCCGATGCCGATCACCGCGGCGATCGCGCCACCGATACCGAGCGACGGATAGACCGGAATGACCATCAAGCCGAAACCCAGYACGCTCATGGCGAGGAAGGTCGGACTGGCGCTCTGCACGAAGCGGATCAGATACACCGGTGGGTGCCAGTGTCGCTGGGGTTGCCGCGTCATCGTGACGATGAACAGCGCGAGGAAGGGCAGGTCGAGCAAGGCATCCCAGGACGACGTGCCGAAGTCGGGATGGCCGTTGAGGGCGACGTAATGGTTGTACGAGAAACCGGATATCGCGTACACGACGAAGAACGCCATGACCGCGCGGAAAAACGCGTGATCGTCGGCGCGGTCGGTGGCGACGAAGCGCAGCAGCGCGGCGACGGCCAGGCACACGTTCTCGAAGTCGAGCATGTAGGCCACGTCGACGGCTTGCTGGGGGCCGACCGCGCCTTCCAGGGTCACGATGGAGAACGTGCGGATGTAAAACAGCACGCCGAGAAGGCCAGCCAGCACCAGGTCGATCGCCATCGCCCACTTCTTGCGTGCCGCGACCGGTGCGGAGGAAACGGCGACGAGCACCGGCAGCACGTACAGGATGTAGAAGAACATGCTGTCGCCGGGAGCGGGGTTGGAATTGTCCAGCACGTAGTTCTGCCTGGCCGACAGCGACATGCCGATTGTCCATAACCCCAGGCTCGCCAGCAGCAGCCACCAGCGGTGGTCGCGAGGGGTGCCTGACCGCATCCAGGCACGCCACGCGCTACCCATGGCAAGGGCGGCGACCGAGAAGAAAAACGTGTACGAGATCGCCATGCCGCTGGCGGGCAGGACGGCCAGCGCGGCCGCGTGGGCTGCGACGATGGCCGCCGCGGCGATGAGTGCTTTCATGGCGTGACTCCCCCGACCTGCAACGCACTCATCATATCGGCCGTGGAAGCAAGAAGTTGAGGTTTACTTCCGCCGCACCACCTCTTCGATGTCCTGCGTTTCGAGGACGGTCTTCGGATAGCCGTGCCGTGCCAGCGCGAGCAGGGCACGGCCGATCGTTTCCGTGGTTGCCACCTTATGCGGCATGAGTGCCCGGAAAAGGGGCAGTATCGGAGCCAGTAGCGGGTAAATCATCCGGTAGGCACGCGTGCGGGATCGCGCGCCGTGCCTGGCCTGGATGATCCCGGGCCGGATGACGTGGGTGCGTTTGAACGGTAGCCGTGCCAGGGCATTTTCGGTACGTCCGCGGACCCGAGCCCACATCGTTTTGCCGGATTCGCTGCTATCGGCACCGGCGCCGGACACATAAACGAAGGACATGCCAGGGTTCAATCGGGCAAGCGTGGTCGCAGCGCCCAGGGTCATGTCGTAGGTGAGGTGCGTGTAGGCGGCCTCGTCCATACGGAATGAGCTCACGCCAATGCAGAAGAAGCAGGCATCGAAACCGCCGAGACGATCCTCGATGGCGCGATAGTCGAAGAGGTCGGCGTGGACCAAGTCGGTGAGCCTGGGATGGCTCTCGCCGCTGGGTGATCGCCCGATGGCGACCACCTCGCTCACGTCGGGCGCCAGCAGGCACTCGCGAAGCACACCCTGGCCGACCATGCCGGTGGCGCCGAACAGCAGGATCCTCATGGGTGTGTCCTCAGTAGGCAGGAAAGGCGGGAAGGGCGGCGGTGGCGCCGATATCGGT
>NZ_JBFUIT010000123.1:0-10982 GCF_056401735.1 Luteibacter sp. P4_D7_3 | reverse complement strand
GGGATGGACCTCCGGGCGGCTGTCGACGCGCCGGTGACGCTGGCGCCGGGCGATAGCGTGCTGGTGCCGACCGGCCTTGCCATCCATATTGGTGACCCTGCCTGGTGCGCCCTCATCGTGCCGCGTTCCGGGCTAGGTCATAAGCAAGGCCTCGTGATGGGCAATCTGGTCGGCGTGATCGACGCGGATTACCAGGGTCCTTTAATGATTTCATGCTGGAATCGTGGAAACGCGATACTGACCATCGCGCCGGGTGACCGGATTGCGCAATTATTGCTGGTGCCGGTAGGACGGGCACGCTTGCGCGTTGTCGACGGGTTCGCCCCTTCGCTGCGGGGCGAAGGCGGATTCGGTTCGACAGGCATTGGCTGACAGGCGACGGGGAGCAAGGGGCAGCATGGGGCGTAACGAGGGAGGGGCGAAGCGGGGGCTTCGTATCGACGTGCGACGCGTGCTGCCGTTGATCGGCGCCACGCTGCTCACGGTCGGCGGTGCATTTTGCGCGTGGCAGGCATGGCTTATCGCCGACGAGAGCGATGCGGCCGAACGTACGCGTTCGGCACAGCGTCAGGCCGTCCACGACCTCGGCGAGCTATATGCCGGCCGACACAGCCAGCTGATGCAGGCCGTAGGCAATCCGGAGGTCGCAGCGGGCATCGACGATCACGTTGCCACCGCCGCACGCCTGCGTGCCTTGCTTCCGGCCACGTCCGATATCGAAATCTATAGCGGTGGCCTGGATGAAGTCGTCCGGGCGAACTACCGCGAGTTCGGCTACGCCAAGGCAGCGCAGTTGATGGCGGCATTGGGTACGACCGGGGCGCCTCTCGCATCGAGCTCCGTGCACGGCAACGACCGCCGGCTGACGGTGGCCGAGCCCGTAAACGCCGACGGCGCGGTGCGCGCCTGGGTCTGGCTCGAATACCCCTTCGACGACATCCGCCAGAAATTCATGGCGTCGTCGCCGTCCAGCGGTCGTCTCGAATTGCGCCAGGGCAACGGCGGGGACAGTCTCATGCTCGAGTCGGTCGGTTCCGCCTCGGGTGAGACCTCGCCGGATGCCCAGCAGGTTCCGGGCACCTCACTCTATGTCTATGCGGCGTTGCCGAAGGCGTTCATCGTCATTCCGCACTCCGAGCTGCTTGCTGTCCTGCTGACGCTCATCGGCATCGGTGGTGGCGTCCTGCTGCTTTGGGCCCGGCAGCGGCCACAGCCGCAGGCCGAGCCGGAACCGGAGGAAGTCCTCATCGCCGACGTGGAGCGCAAGCCGCGCCTGCCCCCGGCACCGACGCTGGGTCGGGGCGACACGCCCGCGCCCTCGGCGAAACCGGTGGCGCGGGCGTCCGCAGTGGCGCTCGACCCGGCCATCTTCCGCGCGTACGACATTCGCGGCATCGTCGGCACCCAGCTCACAGCCGATATCGCACGTCGCATTGGACAGGCCATCGGCGGCCTGATGAACGAGCGCGGCCTGCGTGAAATCGTCGTGGGTCGCGACGGGCGCCTGTCGGGCCCTGAGCTCGCTGGCGCGCTGATGGATGGCCTCCGGGCCGCCGGCATCGATGTGATCGATCTTGGTGCGGTACCGACCCCCGTGGCTTACTTCGCCGCGTTCCACTTCGGTACCGGCTGCGCCGTGTCGGTGACGGGAAGTCACAATCCACCCGACCACAATGGCTTCAAGATCGTCGTCGGCGGGGAGACGCTTGCCGAGGGCGCGATTGCCGACCTGCATCGCCGCATTGCGGAGGGTCGCCTCGAGGAAGATGGCCTGGGCACATGGCGCGAGCAATCGATCATCGATGCCTAYGTGGCGAAGATCGCCGGCGATGTCTCCGCCGAACGTCGCCTGAAGGTCGTGGTCGATGCCGGCAATGGCGTCGCTGGCGCCGTCGCCCCCCGCGTCCTCGAGGAAATCGGCTGCGAAGTGGTGCCCCTGTACTGCGACGTCGACGGCACGTTCCCGAACCACCACCCCGATCCTTCCGATCCGCGCAACCTCGGCGATCTCATCGCCGCCGTCCATACCATCGGCGCGGATCTGGGTATCGCGTTCGATGGCGATGGCGATCGCGTCGGCGTGGTCACGGCCAGCGGCGAGATCATCAACGCCGACCGCTTGCTCATGTTGTTCGCCCAGGACGTGCTCGCGCGCAACCCGGGCGCCACGGTGATCTTCGACGTGAAATGCACGGGCCACCTGCGCCGGGTGATCCAGGAATCCGCCGGTGTGCCGCTCATGTGGCGCACGGGCCATTCGCTGATCAAGGCAAAGATGCGCGAAACCGGCGCCGCCCTGGCCGGTGAGATGAGCGGGCACTTTTTCTTCGCTGACAACAATCGTTGGTACGGCTTCGACGACGGCATCTATGCCGCCGCACGCTTGCTCGAAATCGTTGCCGGTGACCTCGAGGAGCGCAGCGTCGCGGCCCTGTTCGAAGGGCTGCCTACCAGCGTCTCCACACCGGAACTGCGGTTGCCGATGGAGGAGGGCGCGCCCTTCCGTTTCATCGAAACGTTCCGCGCATCCGCCACGTTCGAAGACGCGCGAGTCACGACGATCGACGGTATCCGGGTGGACTGGCCCGACGGCTGGGGCCTGGTTCGCGCATCGAACACGTCGCCGGCGCTGGTGTTCCGCTTCGACGCGGACACCGCCAAGGCGCTCGAGCGTGTGAAACAGGCGTTCCGCCAGCGTCTGCTGGCGGTAGACCGGACGCTTGCCTTGCCGTTCTGACCGGCTGATCAGCCGCCGTTGATAGCGGCGGCCTTCAGCTGGCGGTAGTGCTGCAGCTGGGCGTCGACCTTCACCTTGGCGGCGTCTTTGGAGGCCTGCTGGCGCTGGAGGGTGACGCGAAGCGACGCCACCGTGTTGCGTTGCTCGGTGATCCGCTGGCCGAGGTAGGGCGGCACCGGCTGCTTGGCGCGTTCCAGGTCACCGGCTCGCGTGAGGAGGTCGGCCAGTGCCTTCTCCTGCCCCTGCAGATTCATGCGGGTGGTGCGTGCGGCCTGCTCGAAGTTTTCGATTTCGGCATTCTTCGCCGACATGAACGAGGCTTCGTTGGGGTAGGCGGTGAGCATCTGGGCGTCGTCACGCTGGCGCTGCTGCTCGGCCAGAAGGGCGGCGGCCTGCTGATCGGCGACCTTCTTCGCCGCCGCGCGTTCGTCGGCTGTCAGCTGGCGATCCACGTGGCGCACGGTGACGCCCTGCGCGTTGACCACGTCGTAGCCGGCCGCCATCGCGTCCTGCGTCAGGCTGTCGCTGAAGTAGGAATGACCTGAAGCGTCCTTCCACTTGTAGCGGAAGCCGTTGTTGTTGGTTGTGTTAGTGGCGCCGAATGCCGCCGTGCCGAGGCACAGCGTCGCTCCCGCCAGGATGTAACGCACTGCACGCATGGTGTCCCCTCCTGTCGGGGGAGTATAGCCAGCGAGCGGCATCAGGCGATGCAGGGTCGGCAGGTGGTCCGGCCCTGCGTGACGCAGTCGCCGTTTTGCTCAGGCCTTGACGCCGTACTGCTCGCGATAGGCCAGCAGGCGACCATGTTCGGCGGCCAGTTCGGCCTTTTCGCCCGCGTAGGTGAGGACATCGGCCAGGGTGGCGATGGCGATCACCGGAATACCGAATTGCGCCGCCACCTCTTGGGCAGCCGACAGGTCGCCCTGTCCCCGCTCCTGGCGGTCCAGAGCAATGAGCACCCCCGCCGGTTCAGCGCCCTGCGCCCGGATCAGCTCGAGGGATTCGCGAACGGCCGTGCCCGCGGTCATGACATCGTCCACGATCAGCACGCGACCCCTGAGCGGTGCGCCAACGAGCGTGCCGCCTTCCCCGTGGGCCTTGGCTTCCTTGCGGTTATAAGCCCACGGCAGGTCGCGGTCCTGCGTGTCAGCCAGCGCGATAGCGGTCGCGGCAGCCAGGGCAATGCCCTTGTAGGCAGGGCCGAACAGCATGTCGAACGGCACGCCGGAACGGGTGGCCGCCTCGGCGTACGAGCGCCCGAGCCGGGCCAGCGCGGCGCCCGAGTCGATCCGGCCCATGTTGAAGAAGTACGGGCTGATGCGGCCCGACTTGAGCGTGAATTCGCCGAAGCGAAGAACGTCGCGGGCCAGGGTGAGCTCGATGAATTCGCGCTGGTAATCGTGCACGTCGGTATCTCTCTCAGGGGTTCCAGGGATGCAGCGGTCGCCACAGCGCGAACTGCGGCCCCGCCAGCCCGCCATGGTACAGCTCGCCACTGTCGCGATAGCCCGCGCGGCGATAGACGTGCACAGCGGCTTCGTTACGGACGTTCACCGTCAACAGGATCCGTTCGCGATCGGGGTGGCGTCCGGCCACGTAGGCGTGGATGGCGTCCAGGGCGCGGCGGCCAAGGCCTTCACCCTGGCGGCCGGCGTCGATCATGAAGCTGCGCAGGGCGACGGCACCGTCGGCCAGGGGATGGCCACCCATGGCGGCCGCGCGCCGGTCGATGCGCACGTAGCCCACCACGGCGTCGTCGACGACCAGGGCGAGCGCTTCGCTGCCGGGACACACCGCCGCGTCCGCCAGGGAATCCGCGACGTGGCCGACGAAGGGCCATTGTTCGTCCTGCACCCGCAGGGCGAGCACCGCGGCTCGAAGGTCGGCATCCACGGGCAAGACTCGAATGACACTATTCATGCCGCCATTATGGGCCCGGTATGATGGGCGGATTCGTCAAACGCACCCCAAGGTCCCATGCGCATCATTTCGCTGAACGCCAACGGTATCCGTTCCGCCGCCACCAAAGGCGTCTTCGAATGGCTGCGCACCCAGGACGCCGATGTCGTCTGCCTGCAGGAAACCAAGGCACAGGAATCCCAGCTGACGGATCCGATGTTCCGTCCGGACGGTCACCACTGCTTCTATCACGATGCCCGCAGCAAGAAGGGTTACAGCGGCGTCGCCATCTATTCCAAGCGCGAACCCGACGAGGTACGCGTATCCCTGGGCCGTGAGGATTTCGACTGCGAGGGCCGCTACATCGAGGCGCGCTTCGGCAACCTCAGCGTCGTTTCGTTCTACATCCCGTCGGGCTCGTCCGGCGACGAACGCCAGCAGTACAAGTTCCGCATCATGGAATGGCTCACGCCCATCCTGCGCGAATGGGCCGCCAGCGGCCGCGAGTACGTGCTCTGCGGCGACTGGAACATCGTCCATACGAAGAACGACATCAAGAACTGGACCTCCAACCAGAAGAACTCCGGCTGCCTCCCCGAAGAGCGCGCGTGGCTCGATCTGCTGTTCAAGGAGATCGGCTGGGTGGACAGCTTCCGCGCGATCAAGCCCGACGCCGTCGAATACACATGGTGGTCCAACCGTGGCGCGGCCCGTGCCAACAACGTGGGTTGGCGTATCGACTACCAGATCGTGACGCCGGGCCTGGGCGCCCGCGCGCTTGACTGTTCGGTCTATCGCGACGAACGCTTCTCCGACCACGCCCCGTTTATCGTGGACTACGCCGAGTGACGGAATCGACCGGGGTGGTCCGCTACAAGGGCCTGCGCGGCGCGGTCGCGGCGTTTGCCCAGCCGGGCGCGGTCACCATGTTGTTCTTCGGCCTGGCGTCGGGCCTGCCGTTCCTGCTGGTCGGCAATACGCTCTCTGCCTGGCTGAAGGAATCGGGCGTGGACTACGGCGCCATCGGCCTCGCGAGCTACGTCACCTTCAGCTATAACTTCAAGTTCCTCTGGGCGCCCCTGGTAGACAAGTTCCGGCTGCCGCTGTTCTGCCGGCTTGGCCAGCGTCGCGGCTGGCTGATGTTCGCGTTACTTCTGCTCGCCGCGGGCCTGTTGCTGATGGCCTTCATGCCTCCCACGGCATCGCTACCGAACTTCGTCGGCGCGACGATCCTTGCGGCCTTTGCCGGTGCGACGATCGACATCGTGGTCGACGCGTACCGCGTGGAAATCGCTCCGCCAGAAGCACAAGGCGCGCTGGCGGCGACGTACACCCTCGGCTACCGCTTTGGTCTGATCGCCAGTGGCGCCGGCATTCTGCTGATCGCCGACCAGGTGGGTTGGCAGCGCGGCTATGTGACGATCTGCCTCCTGTTGATCGTGCCGATCGTGACCGTGCTCATCGCGCGTGAACCTGAGCACCGGGTGCGGGAGCGCCTGCCGCTGCGCGTCGCTGTCCAGGAGGGCTTCATCGGCCCATTCCGCGACTTCTTCTCGCGTTACGGCCTGGGGCTGGCGCTGGGACTGTTGCTGTTCGTGGCCCTGTTCCGCCTGCCCGACCAGATGCTTGGCGTCATGGCCTACCCGTTCTACCTCGATGCGGGCTTCACCAAGACGCAGATCGCGGAGGTCTCGAAGGTCTATGGGGTGATCATCGGTATCGCCGGCGCCTTGCTCGGTGGTTGGGCAGTCACCCGATTCGAGATGCGGCGCCTGCTGGTGGTCGCCGCCCTCGGCGTTGCGCTGTCGAACATGCTGTACCTCTTGATGGCACAGAACCCCGGACAGACGTGGGCCTTTGTCGCGACGCTTTCGGGTGACAACTTCGCGCAAGGTTTTGCGGGGCCGGTCCTGGTTGCCTTCATGTCCGGCCTGGTCAATCGCAGCTTCACCGCCACGCAGTACGCGCTGCTCAGTTCGCTGGCCAACCTGCCCGGCAAGCTGATCGGCGGGATGTCCGGATTCCTCGTCAAGGATTCCGGCTATCCCGCCCTGTTCGTCATAAGCACGGTATCGATCGTGCCCACCCTGTTGGTTCTGGCCCTGCTCTGGCGGCGGTTGCCGACCCCGACGGACAGGCCATAAGGCCAGCACAACGCACTGCCGAAACTGTGTAAGATCTGCCGCACAGGGGGCATGCGCGAGGAGGTAACGCACGTGCCAGATATCGTGGTGCGACACATCGACGAGCAGATGGCCGAGCGGATCAAGACGCTCGCGCGTGAACGCCGCTGGTCGATCAATGAAGTGATCCTGCATGCGCTGCGCTATGGCCTCGGCCTCAGTGCAGGCGACGTGTTCAGCGAGCTGTTGCTGCAGCCCGGTGACATCGCGCACCTGACCGGTGCGTGGGATGCCGAGGAGCAGGCTGCTTTCCAGGAAGCGCTGGCAGCGCTTGCCCAGGCATCGCCTTCGTCACTCGCGGATGCGGCCCAGCGTCAGGCCAGCGTGTCCGACGAATCGTTCTGACGCCGGCTCAGGGCGCCGCGTAAAGCGCGCCCAGCAGGCGCGGGCCATGTGCGCCCGTGACGCTTGCCAGATTGCCCGGCTCGCCGCGAATGCGGCGATAGGCCAGCCAGGCGAAGGCCATGGCTTCCATGAAATCCGGATCGATGCCGAACGCCGAGCTCGTCACCATCTCGCGTCCCGGCAGACGCTCCGTGAGCGCGCGCATCAGGGCCGCGTTGTGCACACCGCCACCGCAGGCGACGATGTCGCTGGCATCCCCGGCATGGCGTTCGATAGCGTCGGCGATCGACACGGCGCTCAACGCCAGCAGGGTGGCCTGGACGTCTTCGGGCGTGTTGTCGGCCACTCGTGGATGCGCATCCAGCCAGGCGAGGTGAAAGTGTTCGCGGCCGGTGCTCTTCGGAGGCGGCAACACGAAGTACGCATCGTCCAGCAGCTCGGCGAGCAGGGTCGCATCGACGGCACCGGAGGCGGCAAACCGACCGTCGCGATCGTACGGTTCGCCGCGGTGACGCATGCACCACGCATCCATGAGTCCGTTCGCCGGACCCGTATCGAAACCGGTCACCTCGCCGGCGGCGGAAAGTCGCGTCACATTGGCGATGCCACCGAGGTTTAGCACCACGCGCGCGCCGTTCGCCGGCCGCAGCACCGTGGCGTGGAAGGCGGGCACCAGCGGTGCGCCCTGGCCACCGGCAGCCACGTCGGCGCGGCGGAAGTCGGCGATCGTGTCGATGCCGCTACGTTCGGCGATCACCGAGGGGTCGCCGATCTGGAGCGTGAAGGGTAGAGGGCCGTCAGGTCGATGGCGAATGGTCTGTCCGTGCGAGCCGATCGCCTTCACTGCGGTGGAGGAGACCCTCGCTCGTTCGAGAACGGCCTGCGCCGCGTCGGTGAAAGCATGCGCAACGGCGACATCGAGACGACCGTAGTCGTCCAGGGCGAGGCGGTCTTCATCTTGCGCGACGGCGAGAATGCGTCGCCGCAGGGTGGCGTCCCACGGGTGCGTGATGCCGGCCACGAGGGACGGGCGCCCCTCTTCGAAGCGGACCAGGGCGGCGTCGATGCCGTCGGCACTGGTCCCGGAAATAAGGCCCAGGTAAAGGCCGTCCATGGTCGGCACGAATCAGTCGTCGCCGCGCGAAGCGGTATCGGCGCGCGCGAGCTTCGTGTTGTTGTCGACCTGGTTGAGGCGGGCCAGCTGCGGGCCGACCACGTCCTTCTTGAATTTCGCCAGCTGGGCCGCCGGCAGCGGTTCCGGCTTGGGCAGCGTCACCGTCTGCGGATCACGCTGCACATTGTTGACACGGAACTCGTAGTGCAGATGCGGGCCGGTCGCCAGGCCGGTCATGCCGACGAAACCGATGGTGTTGCCCTGGCTTACGCGCTGGCCGACACGCAGGTTGGCGAAGCGAGACATGTGGCCGTAGGCGGTGCTGATCGTCGCGTTGTGCTGGATGACCACGAAGTTGCCGTAGCCGTTCATCCAGCCGCGGAACTTCACCACGCCATCGCCTGCCGCATGGATTGGGGTACCGGTCGGTGCGGCGTAGTCGACGCCCTTGTGTGCGCGCATCGTGCCGAGGATAGGGTGCATGCGGCCGGCGCTGAACTGCGAGGAGATGCGCGTGAAGTCGACCGGGATGCGCAGGAAGGAGCCGGTGAGCGGGCGGCCCTCTTCGCTGAAGTAGCTCCACTTGCCGTCGGTGTTCTTGAAGCGATACGCGGTATAGCGCTTGCCCTGGTTGACGAACTCGGCGGCGACGATGTCGCCTTCGCGCAGGTACGAACCATCGCTGTAGACGTCGTCATAGATGACGGTGAAGTTGTCGCCGACGCGCAGGTCCTGCACGAAGTCGATGTCGAACTTGAACACCTCGGCCAGCTTGAGGACCATCGCGTTGCTCATGCCGGCCTTCGAGGCGGCACCAAACAGCGAGCTGTCGATCGCGCCGTGCGCGATGTGCTCGCGGCGCTGCACATCGCGGGTCTTCGTCGAGAGCTGCGGCGATGCGCCGTCCAGGCGCAGGGTGGCGATGTTCGCCTCGTCCTGGTCGAAGCGCACGCCCTTGAGCGTGTGGTCGCTGCCGACGAGGAACTGGAATTCCTGGCCCGGCTTGATCTGGTGGAAAACCTTGGTGCCACCCGAGCCGTCGATCACGTGCTGCAGGTCGGTCATCGACAGGCCCTGGGCAAGGAAGATGTCGGCAAGGGTTTCGCCCGGGTGCACCTGCACGGTCTGCCACTCTTCGACGGGAACGACCGGCTTGATCCTGGCCGGGTCCATCTTCGGCAGGGCGAGCGGCACGATGGCGTGGGCGAGAGGGTCGCTGGTGACCAGCGCGGTGGCGACTGCCGAGGAACGGCTCGCCATCGACGTCTTTGCCGGTACGGCAGGCAGCGTGGCGACGGACGACTTCATGGCACCGGCCCAGGCCGGGATCACGAGGGCGGAAAGGATAACCAGAAGGAAGGCGGTGCCCGCGAGGATCCAGCGCTCACGCGACCAACTCAACGGCTCCGATGAGGCATTTCGGCTGAACGACCAATGCGCACGACTATCGTAGAAGTGCGAATGACGGCGCTGCGCCTTGCGGCGGATCGCCTGCTTGCGGGCGCTGTGCGCGCCTCTGTTTTCATCAGCCATTGTCTTTCTTGTATCCGCTCGCCCCGAGTTGTCGCGTACCATAACGGCCTCGTGCAAACGGCGTCAACGCCTTTCCCATCAAGGCTTTGCATCGCATCTTTGGGTTAACGCACAATTAACCCCCACGGCCTCTTCACACACATATGTGAAGGCCGCAGACCCATGACTACTAGAGAGAAAGCATGAACGAGCTGGAGCAGGCCCTGGCGCTGATCGCGCGTGGCGCGGACGAGATCATCAAGAAGGAAGACCTCGAAGCCAGGCTCAAGACGGGCCGCCCCCTGCGCATCAAGGCCGGTTTCGATCCGACCGCCCCGGACCTGCACCTGGGCCATACCGTCCTGCTCAACAAGATGCGCCAGTTTCAGGATCTCGGACACCAGGTCATCTTCCTGATCGGCGACTTCACCGGGATGATCGGCGACCCTACCGGCAAGAACGTCACCCGCAAGCCGCTTACCCGCGAGGACGTGCTGGCCAACGCCGAGACCTATGCCGAGCAGGTCTTCAAGGTGCTCGACCGGGACAAGACCGAGCTGCGCTTCAATTCCGAGTGGTTCGGCAAGATGGGCGCGGCGGACATGATCCGCCTGGCCGCCCAGCACACCGTGGCCCGCATGCTCGAGCGCGACGACTTCGCCAAGCGTTACAAGTCGGAGCAGCCCATCGCCATCCATGAGTTCCTCTATCCGCTGGTCCAGGGTTACGACTCCGTGGCGCTCGAATGCGACGTGGAGCTCGGCGGCACCGACCAGAAGTTCAACCTGCTGATGGGCCGTGCCCTTCAGGAGCACCATGGCCAGCCGCCCCAGATCGTCCTGACCATGCCCCTGCTTGAGGGTCTGGACGGGGTCAACAAGATGTCCAAGTCCCTGGGCAACTACATAGGTATCAATGAGCCGGCCATCGACATGGTCACCAAGACCATGAAGATCGGGGACGACCTGATGTGGCGGTGGTTCGAGCTGCTTAGCTTCGATGTCTCCATGGCCGACATCGCACGTATGAAGGAAGAGATCGCCTCGGGTGTACTGAATCCGCGTGACGCCAAGCTTCGCCTGGCCCGCGAACTGACCACCCGCTTCCACGACGCCGCAGCGGCCGAGCAGGCTATTGCAGGCTGGCACGCTGTCGTAACGGGGGAGGGCGACACCAGCCTGCTTCCCATGGC
>NZ_JBFUIT010000122.1:0-11001 GCF_056401735.1 Luteibacter sp. P4_D7_3 | reverse complement strand
CCCTCGGGGCGATAAGACAAAGCGATCGGGGAAAACGAGTGAGCTACGCCGCCACTTTGCCATGGACGCTCGAAAAACTGGACCTCTCGCGGATCGACATCGAGAAGGTCAGGCATAACGAAGACCTGTTCCTGCTGCTGTGCAGCTCCTCGTTCGTCGAGAGCGGCTCGGACCTGTACACGCATCTCCTGGTCGACCACTTCGCCGGCGACGAGACGCTGCAAGCGTGGCTCCGTGACCACTGGGAGCATGAGGAAATGCAGCACGGCCGCGCGCTGGCGGCTTATGTGCGCCACGTGTGGCCGGAGTTCGACTGGGAAACCGGTTTCCAAAGCTTCTTCGCGCACTACGGTTCGGTCTGCACGCCCGACGAGCTCGAGCCCAACCGTGGCCTGGAACTGGCCGCGCGTTGCGTCGTCGAGACGGGAACGGCGAGCCTGTATCGTGCACTCAACGAAGTTACCGACGAACCGGTATTGCGCGAACTGACGAACTACATCAAGAGCGATGAAGTCCGTCATTACAAGAACTTCTACCAGCACTTCCGCATCTATCGCGAGCGCGACAGGATCGGTCGATTCAGCACCTTGCGCACCTTGCTCAAGCGCCTGAGCGAGATCAAGAACGAAGACAGCGACATCGCGCTGCGTCACGTCTTCAACGTTCGCCATCCCGACAAGGCACATGACGACGCCGAGTTCCGCCGGGTCGCGGGTCGTGCGGAAGGTCTGCTCAAGAAGCACCTCCCCGCCGAGATGACGGTAAAGATGCTCCTGCGGCCCCTCGACCTGCCGGCCCGACTCAACACCATGCTCGAGTGGCCGCTCACGCGAATCACCGAGAAGCTGTTCCTACACTGAAGCCAGCTCAGCGATGCACAAGGTGGGCGCCATCGCATCGGCGATGGCGCACTTGCCATGTAGGAGCCGATTCATCGGCGATGGCGCACTTGCCATGTAGGAGCCGATTCATCGGCGATGGCGCACTTGCCATGTGGGAGCCGATTCATCGGCGATCGGGCGCTCGCGCAGGCGTCACTTCTTCTTCGGAAGCGGCGCCCACTTGTCCCCGTCAAAACCACCGGTCTCAAACGTCAGCGTCGTCTCACCACGACCGACGGTCACCACGTCGATGGTGATCCGCTTGGTCTTCGCCATGTCCTTGATGAACTGTGCGTCGTTGCGGAATAGCAGCGCCGGCTCGCCCGTGGGTGGGCGGAAGGCCTTCAAGGTCTTCGGTTTGCCGTCGAAGGTCGCCTTCAGCGTGCAATCGCCCTTGCAGACGAAACCCTTCCCCGCCGTGGCGTAGAGGAACGCGTTCTGGCCCCAGGCCGTATGCCGGCGCAGGATCAGCCGTACCGATGCCTCCCCCGTCGGGCTGCTGGACTGGATCGTCGCCGTGCTCTGCGTACCACCCTCCATGGGTGAGGTCTGGTAGAGCCACAGGGCTGTCAGGCGCGCCTTCTCGCTAGTGGCCTTGTAGTTGGTTTCGAGGTTGTCGAGCGTCTTCTTCACCTCGGCGGCTGCGGGCGTATCCGGGTACTTGTCGACGATCTCGTGGCCGAGCTGCACGGCGGGGCCGTCGTTATGCAGCTTCAACAGCTGTTGGTAGGTCTCGAGCTTCTTCGCCGCTTCGTCGGCCTGGTTGTTCGCCGGTGCCTGCTGTGCGGCCTGGGGCTCGGACTGCTGCGAACAGGCGGCCATCGTGGCGGTGGCAAGGAGAACGGCGAGCGGAGCGAAACGGCGCATGGCGATGGCATCCCGGAGAACGAACCCCTAGCTTCGCCCTTTGGCGCGGCTGCTGGCAAGGCGGGCGTAGAATCCCCCGACTCCCCAAGGACCACCCATGTCTTCGTCGTCCCCCGAAGCGGTATCCCTCCTTCGCCACCGCGCCTTCCTGCACTTCTGGTTCGCCAAGAACGCCTCCAGTTTCGGTTTCCAGATGATGTCGGTCGCGGTCGGCTGGCAGATCTACGAGATCACCCATCGTGCCCTCGACCTCGGCCTCATCGGCCTGGTCCAGTTCGTGCCCTCAGTGCTGCTGGCCCTGCCGGCCGGCCATCTCGCCGACCAGTTCGACCGGCGCCGCATCGTCACGATCTGCCAGTCCATCGAATGGCTGGCGATCGCCCTGCTCGCTATTTTCAGTCTCACGGGGCACATCAACGAGTTGGGAATCCTCGCCCTGGTGTTCGTGATCGGTGTCGGCAAGGCGTTCGAGTTTCCCGCCCTGCAGTCGATGCTCCCGGCGCTGGTACCTGCGTCCGTGCTTCCCCGTGCCATGGCCTCAACGGCCTCAGCGGGCCAGGCGGCGATGATCGCCGGCCCCGCCCTGGGCGGCCTGCTGTATGTCGCCGGCCCCGGCACCGTCTACTCGGTCTCGGCCGTGCTCTACCTCGTCGCTTTCACCTTGATGTCGCGACTGTCGTACGACCACCAACCACCCCGTCGCGAGCCGGCCACGCTGAAGACCCTGTTCGCTGGCGTGCATTTCATACGGCATCGCCCGGCTGTCTTCGGGGTTATCTCCCTGGACCTCTTCGCGGTGCTGCTCGGCGGCGCCACGGCGCTCCTGCCGATCTTCGCCAAAGACATCCTGCATACCGGTCCGTGGGGCCTCGGCCTGCTTCGCGCCGCGCCCGCGGTCGGCGCACTGCTGATGTCCGTGTGGCTGGCGCACAACAGCCTGACGCGGCGAGTGGGGCCGATCATGTTTGCCTCCGTGGCGGGCTTCGGGGTCGCCACCATCGTTTTCGCCCTCTCGTCCACGCTCTGGCTGTCGCTGGTCGCGCTGTTCGCCCTGGGCGCCTTCGACATGGTCAGCATGGTCATTCGTGGCGCACTGGTGCAGCTGGAGACGCCTGACGACATGCGCGGGCGGGTCAGCGCGGTCAACGCCATCTTCATCAACACCTCCAACCAGCTGGGCGAATTCGAGTCCGGCATACTTGCCGCCGCACTCGGTGCAGTAAATGCCACCCTGATCGGGGGCATCGGCACCCTGGTCGTGGTCGGCCTGTGGACCTGGTGGTTCCCATCGCTGCGACGCCGCCAGGGCCTGGTGTCAGACCCCGAGCCCATCGAAGGGGCCAGCGGCACCATCTGACACGGCGCCAAAAACGTGCTAATAGAGTGGACGTCTATACCGCCAAAGGGGATGTCCACGATGAAGCGCCTGCTCGCCGCCGCCCTTCTCACCCTTGTCGCGCCGGCCTATGCCGCGCACGAGGGTCCTGCCAGCCTCGATGCCGCACTTGCCCAGGGCAAGCGCGAGCACAAGCCGGTGCTGGTCGATTTCCAGGCGGTCTGGTGTTACTCGTGTTACTACATGGCCAGCCATGTCCTCAACGGCAAGGAATGGGACGATCTCGGCAAGAAGATCGTTTTCTACGAGGCCGATGCCGATAAGCCGGCCGACAAGGCATGGATGAACAAGCTCAACGTCCATTTCCTACCGACCTATGTCGCCATCGGTCCGGACGGCGAAGAGCTCGGACGCATCCTCGCCGAGCAACCTCGTGAAAAGTTCTACCCGCAGATCGCGGCACTCCTCTCCGGTGACGCACGCCTCTCGCACCAGAAAGACGAAGCGGTGAAGGGATCGCTCGCATCCGTGGCCGAGGTGCTCGACACCTACCAGCAGCGTTACCAGGGCAAGGAAGGCATGGCCTGGTTCGATACCTTGCCAGCCATGGTTCGTAACGTTTCCGATCAGGACAAGCGCGTCGCGCTGGCCAAGCAGCAGCTGTTGCTGCTCGAAGGCAAGGCCAACAAGAACGATACGGCCATCGCCGCGGCAGCGACCAAGGTGCTCGCCGGAAATATCGGCTGCGATCGTCCCTATGTGCTCGATGACCTGATTGCCGCGACCGCTGCGCAACCGCCGGCGACACGGCAGGCCTCGCTCTCTCCCCAGAAACCCGCCTTCGACGACTACCTGGCGACACAGATCTTCGTCGCCTCGCCCACCTGTGCCGACCAGCGCAGCGCCGTCCTGACTGCCGCCGACCTCGACGCTGCCATCGGCGACACGACGGGCGAGCAAGCGGTACTGCGCAGGGCGATCGACCTTAGCCGCGAGAAGTTACGCGGCGACCTCAAGAGCGATCGCAACCTCGCCGACAACCTTCGCGTCTATCTTGTCCGGGCGAAAGCTGGCGATGAACTCGACACACTGGAGAAGCAGCTGATCGCCGCCTATCCGAATGACTACGTGTACAACTATCGTTACGGGCGTCGTCTCGTCGAGAACGGCAAGTTCGCACAAGGCTTGCCATACCTCGAGACAGCAGCGAAGAAGGCTTACGGTGCCAACACGATCAGCGTTGCAACGTATCGGGTGAAGGCATTGCACGCGCTGAACCGCGATGCGGAAGCACGCAAGCTCGTCGCCGCGACGGTGGCCGCGCAAGGCACCGCGTTCCCGGAGCAAGCGAAGAAACTACAGGAAACCTTGCCCGCAACGTAAGCAGACACCGCTCTTGTAGGAGCCGATTCATCGGCGAAAAGGCCCAGCTACGTAGCAATCCTTATCGCCGATGAATCGGCTCCTACAACGGCATGCAGCGCATCACGTCTGCGACGTACCGTAAACCACGGAATCAAGGTGCTCCACACGCGCAATGGTGTCCAACGACACCGTCGCAGACCACTCCGGCCGATCGTTGTCGATCAGCTTCACCACACCGTTGATCCCCTCGGTGCCATCGGCATCGACGAAGGTCTGCGTGGTGGGCACGACAGCGACGATGCCCTGGATCGTCGAACCATCCTGCAGATGGATGAGGACCTTCGCGTTATCGCGCAGCTCGTGGATCAACGCCTGCAGTCGCCCGATCGTGCCCTTGTCGGTATGAATCGTGTCGGCTTCGCGGCCCATGGCAGTGTCCTCGTGATGGCAGACCACTGACGCTACTCTCCGGCCGTCGATGGAATGTGCACGGGGCGCACTGCTACGCTGCGCCCTCTTCCACGCGCGGGCCAGCCATGATCACCGTCCATCACCTGAACAACTCGCGCTCCCAGCGCGTCCTGTGGCTGCTGGAGGAACTCGGCCTGCCGTACGAGATCGTGCGCTACCAGCGAGACGCCAAGACGATGTTGGCGCCCAAGGAGCTACGCGCCATCCACCCCCTCGGCAAGTCGCCCATCCTCCAGGATGGCGAGGTGACGCTGGCCGAGTCGGGCGCCATCGTCGAATACCTCCTCGAGCGCTACGGACGGGGCCGCCTGAAGCCTGCCGTCGGCAGCTCCGACTGGCTGCGCTTCATCTACTTCCTGCACTACGCAGAGGGTTCGGCGATGCCGCCCTTGCTGCTCAAGCTGGTCTTCGTCCGCATGGAGACGGCGCCGGTGCCGTTCTTTGCCAAGCCGGTCGCCCGGATGCTCGCCAAGGGCGCGCAGAAGGCCTTCGTCGACCCCCAGCTCAAGCTGCACCTGGACTACCTCGAGAGCGAAATCGGCAAGTCCGAGTGGTTCGCGGGCAATGAGTTCACAGCGGCCGATATTCAGATGAGCTTCCCCTTGGAGGCCGCGGCCAGCCGGGGCGGTCTCGACGCATCGCGGCCGAAGCTGCACGCCTTCCTTGAGCGCATCCACGCGCGCCCGGCCTACCAGGCGGCGCTCACCAAGGGCGGCAAGTACGATTTCGCGTGATAACGACGAGCCTGAATCCCTGTTCAATCGGGCACTTGCCTGTTTACACGACCCTCACGACCCGGGCCGCAAAGTCGGTTCCCGTCAGCAACGCTTGAGAGGGAGCCATCCAATGAGCAGAAATCGTGAGTTCGCGCAGCAGGTCGAAAGCGCCGTCAACGGCGTCTCCGGCCGCGTTCGCCACTACGCGGATGAGGCGACCGGCGCAGGCAGCGACCTGCTCGAGCGCACCCGTCGCGTCACCAACAAGTTCGCCAAGCGCAACAGCGGCAGCAGCCAGAAGGTTCGCTACCTGGCCGAAGATCTCGCCGATGAAGCGACGTATCAGTACCGTCGTCTGCGTAAGCAGGTGCGTCGTAATCCGGGCGTCACCATCGGTATCGCCGCCGCGGCTATCGGGACGTTTCTCCTGATTCGTCATGCGTTGCGCAGCGACGACTGAGCGCTAAGCATCGTTGAGA
Organism: Luteibacter sp. P4_D7_3; assembly: GCF_056401735.1. Lineage (NCBI taxonomy): Bacteria > Pseudomonadati > Pseudomonadota > Gammaproteobacteria > Lysobacterales > Rhodanobacteraceae > Luteibacter > Luteibacter sp. P4_D7_3. The sequence continues at coordinate 4,886 of NZ_JBFUIT010000122.1, read as the reverse complement.
AGTAGAGGCCGGGAGCGATCCCGGCCTTTCTTTTGCTTGTTGAATGGCATGGCTTGCAGCTTGCCGAATTGCGGTAGGCGCACTTACAACGCATTGCCTATGTGCGCGAGCACCTGACGCGAATAGATTGAAGCGACGGCGTGTATGGCACGTCGCATTGCAGGGAGTGCAAACCATGAGCTACATCAATTCTTCGCGCGAGGCATTGCCGCCACCGACCCTTCCGAACGGCGAACTCGCAGCCAACGCCAGAAGCGCCACTTTCACGGTAGGCCCGTGGTCTGGGTTCCACGAGGGCGACACAGTGCAGATCCTTGGCGGGTTCGGCAACGAGGTCTTGGGCACTGCGGTAGTCACTGCGCGCAAAGCCCTCCTCGGTGGCTCGACGAAGGTCAACTCCGTGGACGTGCCTGTGCCTGCCGAGAAGCTTCGCGGCCTGGGCACCGGGCCTCGCTATGTCAAGGCGCGGTGGGTTCAGAACGGCGGGGGCTTCGGAGACAAGGTCTCGGCAGAGACGACCGTCCAGATCCGGGGCTGACGGATCCTGCCTACGTCGTTCACATCGCCTGCCTCTGATCGGCCAAGCGCTTCGCGGCAACGATTGATCGGCTGGGGCTGAATTGAGGCAAGGCCAGGAGCGATCCCGGCCTGCCTTACTGGAGCCGAAGCCTGGCCTTACCGACTACGGCTTGAGTATTTACGTCTATTCAGACATGAGGACTTCTTCGACCTCGGGATTCTGCTCCGCGAAGGACTGAGCAGAGACGGCGTCAACCACGTGCGCAGCAACATAAGCGCAGCCGTCGGCGACCGTCTTCCCTCCAAGTGCTACCGCGAGATCGAGCATTGTCCGACGAACCGTGGCTTCGAGTTCCGGTTGCTTACCATCGGCTACCGCGGCCATCTTCTCCGTCGAGATGCCGGACGCGCTCATAATCCTGTTCGCCTGAGCCAGTTCCGTCCTGTGCTTAAACTGAAAAGCACGCACGTATGCCGTCAGATCGATACCTTCAGCCCGACAGACATCCCCCGCGGTGCTGCCGTTGACGGTGTAAAAGCCTATGAAATGCGATGCCGCGTATTTCTTGGTGTCGGCCTTCGATAGTCCCTTCATGTCGGTCGCCGCAGTGCCCGGCAGATCTGCCGCGGCCGACAGTAAAGGTGTTGATTGAGCGACTGCGCAAAATAGGGCGAGCGCCGGAAACAGGAGTGTCGTTGTGATGCGCCTATCTGACATGGTTACTTTCCTTGATCCTGTAAATACACACTGTCGAACTGTGGGAGCCGATTCATCGGCGATGCCCTTGCAGAACGTCACATCACCGGCCCTTGCTGCGCCATCTGCGCACTCCGCTCCTGACTCTGCTGCGCGATCTGATCCATCTGCTGATCGAATTGTTGAATCTGCCTGATCGACTGCTCGGACTCTGGCGGGGGAGTGCTCATGTCGACCACGGCGGGCGTCGCCGTCAAACCATGCGAGCCGATGGTCAACGTCATGCTGTCGTAGTCCATATGCAGACCGCTGAGGTTGCCAGCGTTGATCCGGTGCCGGTGGCACGCAGCGGTGAACTGCATCAGGCGCTCTTCGGCTGCATCCGGGAGACAACTCTGCAATTTATTGTAGAGCGCGTGATCGGCGCTGTTCGGATTGCGTGGGTCGCTGCGGGAGGGCTGAGCCAACATTGCCGGCACGGATGCCCGCGACACGGTGTCTTGCATCGGTGACTCGTACGCGGCCATGGCGGGCGAAGGCGTCGCGATCTGGGATACACGAGCCTCGGTGTGCATCCTGACCTGACCCGGCTGCTGCAACTCTGCAATAAAAGCTTGCCCCTGAATCCTGTTGCAAGTCGCGTCGTCGGCCTGCCCCGTTACCGGCAGCGCATGACTCGACTGGAACCTCGCCACGGCTGTCTGAGTCGCCACGTCGTAAACGCCGTGGGTGGTCAGCGGCTCGCCTGCCATGTCGCGGATACCGAGCGTGTTGAGGTTCTTCTGGAGCGTGCGGATGGCGTTGTCGTCAGCTTGCTCGAAGGCGGTAGCCTGCGAGGGCCTCACGACAGGCGCGGGCTGTACCGGCGCGGAAGCCGAAGGTTCGAGCGCGAAGGATTTTTCTCTCGACAGGGGCGCTTCCTGCTCTCGACCGACAACCGCCTCCCTCTCGATATTGAGCATGTGCAACTGCTTATTTGAAGCCTCGAGCGGAACCTCGAGAGCTTTCAGCGCATCGATGCTCGCCGTCCTGGATCGAGGATTGTTGATGTCATCACCGAAAACCTCATACGCCTGGAGTGTCGGTCGCTCCGGGCTGAATTCCTTACCGAACCGGACATCCTCGATGGCCGTCATGTCACTGCGCTTGGCCTCGATGACGAGGCCTGCGGTCAGCTGGTCGACCTGACCACGATTAAGGCCAATGCCTGCGCGAGCATGTAACTCCATAAGCTGCACGCTGGCCGAGCGATACATGCCGTGATCGGGATGCGTCGGATCGCTGAGCTCACGGATGGCATCGGGGCCATGGACGCCCACGAGATATCGGGGGCCGATCTGCGAACCAATATTGGGGTCGAGCGGATCGGGCGGCGCGCAGAGAATGATCTTACGCTTGTCGTTACAGTGCGGCGGCGACGCCTGCGAGCCCATGATGTCGCGGTAGCCATAGTCACTGAATTCCGAAGTGCTATAGATGAGCAAATGATCTTCGGACCGATGGATCTGGAACATCTCGGGATCGGTTGGCACCAACATTCTATGTACTAACGGCTTATCGCTAAGCGCGTTCAGGTAGTCGGCCACGATGTTGAAGGTAAGAATCGAAAGGCCGTCACGATGGTAACTGCCACCGATATCCGAGTGAGCGCCGGGTACGGTGACGCCGACGAACCGACCGTCCGCCGAGCGACCAGGCCGGATAATCTGGGTGGATGGAAACGCATTGCGACGCTCGTCACGGGCAGTAATTTGTATTCCCGTTACCGTGGAGCTAGTGGGCTGCCGATCATAGTTGTTCGGCACACCTGTCCCGACGGGATCGAAGAGGATTTCGCCCATAGCGATCCGGCCAGGCGCACGCAGGGGCGCAAGGTTCCACTTGACGATATCGGGGCCGAACGCCTGGTGGATGACCTCTCTTCCCTCAGGGTTCTGGATACCCATCTCCTGAACTTTGCGCAGGAATCCGGCGGCCTGCTCTGCACCGCGACTGAAACCGGTAGCCATCAGTCTGATATCAGCGTTCGGATCCGCCTTTAGCCACTCGTGGGCGCGCTCACAAAATTTAAAGTACATCCATTCAATTCGCTCTTCGTAGGATGCCCCCGTGGCTCCGTCGAGCGTCCTGGCGAGAATATCCTCCTGCGTGCCGGCGCCTTTGATGTACTCCGCATGCAACCGAGGATCGACACCGCCCACGTGTCGTAGCTGAAGATGCAGCTTGCCGATGTTCGTCGCATGCTCCGGGTCCGCCCAAAGGTCGTTTCCCGTACCATCGAAGTTTGCAATGTATAGACGTGAGCGAGGGTCAGACGAGCTAAACATGTGCGGAACGGACAGACCTCCAACTTCCTGAGCCGCCTTTGCGTACAGCTTTCGATCAGCTGCCATCACTGGGTCCGTTCTCACGGCATCTTGCAGACGACCACGAATGTCGCGCTTATGCTTTTCCACCACGTCCATGTACTCTAGTTAAAATGTGTGTGAATACGCCACGATCGGATCGGTTCGAAGGTTGCTGAACCTGTTTGTAGGATCGATGGGGTGAAGTAGGTAGATCCATGCTTTCATGTAGACATGTATAGAGCGGCCCTCAACCACCAGAACGATATCTGGAGCGCCGGGAGGCACGCGGAGGTTTACGTCGTTGACGTCCAGATCAGGCGCATAGCGAACCGTTCGAGAGCGAAATATCTCGCCGAGATCGATCTTCTCGTCATGATTCGTGCCGTCCTTCGACGTCCATACAACGCGAGCAACTGAAGGAAACTCGAGGTTCCCCCAGCCACCCGAAAGATTGTTTCGATCGCGCTCAGTGAATGAGCCGCTCGGCGATCCGCTATTCACAATGTAGGCGTTGCCGTAGAGCACGCGACACCTCAGCGTGTCGAAACACCTGGCGCCGAAGCTGTGGTCGTAGAACGGGATTTTCAGCACCCCATTTTCGACCTTCGACTTCATGTGCCACGACTTGATTCCTGAATGACACCCGCTCGTCACCGTCATGGCAGCTGCCATGGCCAGATATTTCATATCCATTGTTTCTTCCTCCCTTATATCGTCGCCATTCGTTTCAGCATTCGGTGGCGCAATGGCTAATTCGGGCCTCCGTTTGACCCCCAACGGAACGCCGCCCGCCGGCAACGGACCGAGTTCACGACGCGTCTGCGCATTGACTATCTCGACATCGCGTAACAGCTGGAGGTCGTAGGGCCGATCTGCAGCGGTTAGCCGATGTACGACCTGTAGCGACGAAGGGCGCACGCCTTCGTCCTCATCGAACCCGTCATTTGCCACGGTCGCTCGCGTCGGTCCGATCATGCGGCGCGAGCTCGCTTCGGCGACTCAGTGAATGGATCCGTCGATTTCGGCCCGCCCGATGTCGTCAGAGCCATCGATTGCGATTGCGGTTGCGCTTGCGGTTGCGGTTGCGCCTGCGTCTTGCGTCGAACGGCCACGGGCGGAACACCCGCACGCTCCTTGAACATCTTGTCCTTGAAGAACCAGTTCTTCCTGGCTCGTATCGGTTTGCACCCCTCGTAGAAGATCAACTCCTCGTCGGCCGGCAACTCCTTGATCTCCTGTGGCAACAGCAAGGCGCGGCGCTCTTCGCTGTGGCTGGTCGACACCTGGTGAGAGCCGTTGCCTCGACTGGTGTTCCTATGTTC
>NZ_JBFUIT010000121.1:0-11097 GCF_056401735.1 Luteibacter sp. P4_D7_3 | reverse complement strand
GAATGGCGCCACGCCAGCGGCGCGGGCGGAAGGGACTGATCGGCGTCAGCGCGAGCACATTCGCGTCGAGCGGCAGGATCGGGCCGTGGGCCGACAGGTTGTACGCGGTGGAACCGGCGGGAGTGCTGACCAGGATACCGTCGCAGACCAGCTCGTCGAGCTTGACCTCACCGTTGAGGCTCACGCGCATGTGCGCGGCCTGGTTGCTCTGGCGCAGCATGGCGACTTCGTTGAAGGCAAGCGCACGGTGCTCGGCGCCGTCGCAGCAGGTGCTGTGCATCTCCAATGGATGCAACACAGCGGGATGCGCGCGCTCGATGCGCTCGGCGAGGGCGTCGAGATCGTGCTGATTCATGAGGAAACCGAGGCGGCCCAGCTTCATGCCGTAAAACGGCACGCCAAGCGTTCGGTAAGTGTGCAGCGTGCGCAGCATGAAGCCGTCGCCGCCGAGCGACACGATGATCTCGGCGTCCCCGGGTTCCACACTGCCGTAACGCTTCACCAGGGCGGTGCGCGCACGTTGGGCGACGTCGGTTTCGCTGGCGACAAAGGCTAAGCGCATGGATGTCGGTTTGAAAGGACCAGCGGGGAGCTTAGTCCTTCGGGCGGGAGAACGGCTAGGTGTTAAGGGGTGTCGCTAGCACCCATCGCCGCTGAAGCGGCTCCCACACTGCTGTAGGAGCCGTTCAGCGGCGATGGGTGGAACGCGACACCACAGGATCAGACCGGAATCTGTGCCAGCTGGGCCAGGCGACGGACGGCGACCGAGGCGATCGGGTAGTCCGCGTTCTGGGTGAGGATTTCCGCAAGCATCGCGCGGGTGTACTTGAGCGTGGCATCGTCACGCTGCAACCAGGCCTGGACCGGGCTGACATCCGTGCGATCACCGGCGACCGAGATCACCTGCAGGGCAAGGGCACGATGCTGGGCGTTGAGCTCGTCCAGCAATGAACCGCGCGCTTGTGCGTGCCATGCGCCTTCCACGTTGAGCGCTTCGATCTGGCCACGCAGCCACTCGAGGTCGAGGGCTTCGGCCAGTTCGTAGAACACCTTGGCTACCGTAGCGATGTCCTTGCCGCTCTGCTTGGACACTTCGACCATGTCCAGTGCCGGACGCAGCACGGACACGCGCGCCAGGCGAACAGCCAGCGTGTCCGGCACGCCCAGGCCTTCCCACTTCTCCTGGCTCGCGGCGAAATCGCCCCGGCCGGTATTGGTAAGGCCATCAGGCAAGGCCTGACGCAGCACGCTCACTTCGCTGGCATAGCGGTCGACGTTGGCCGCGATGTCCAGCGTGCCGCCCGGACGATTGAGCAGCCAGCGGGTCAGGTGGCGCAACAGCGACCAGATCTGCAGGATCGCGTCGATCTGGGTGTCCTCGGCGACCGTGCCGTCGAGCGCTTCGATTTCGGCCCACAGTTCACGGGCATCGAGGATCTCGCGCGCAGCGGTGTACGCCTTGGCAATGGACGCCGGGCCGTGGCCGGTGTCTTCCTGCATGCGCATCATGAACGTGGCGCCCATGCGGTTGATCGTCGAGTTGGTCACCGCGGTGGCGATGATCTCGCGCTTCAGGCGATGGCGCTGCATGTGCTCGGCGTACTTTTCGTGCAGCGGCACGGGGAAGTAACGCACCAGCTCACGCGAGAGGTACGGATCTTCCGGCACGTCGGAATCCAGCAGCTGCTGGAACAGGCGAATCTTGTCGTACGACAGCAGTACCGACAGTTCCGGACGCGTGAGGCCCTGCCCACGGAGCTTGCGCTCGGTGAGTTCGGCAGCCGTCGGCAAGGATTCGACCGCACGGTCGAGCATGCCCTCGGCTTCCAGCGTGCTGATGAAGTGGGCCATCGAGCCCAGGCGACGCACCGACTGGTGCTCCATCACGGTGATGGCCTGGTTCTGACGGTAGTTGTCCCACAGCACGAGGCGACCGACTTCGTCCGTCATCTCGGCAAGCTGCTTGTTGCGGCCTTCGAAGGTGAGCTCACCACGCTGCACGGCGTCGTTGAGCAGGATCTTGATGTTCACCTCGTGATCGGAGGTATCCACACCCGCGGAGTTGTCGATGAAGTCGGTGTTGAGCAGCACGCCCGCCTGGCCGGCCTCGATGCGACCCTTCTGGGTCATGCCCAGGTTGCCGCCCTCGCCTACCACCTTGCAGCGCAGCTCGTTGCCGTTCACGCGCAGCGCATTGTTCGCGCGGTCGCCCACGTCGGCATGCGTTTCACTGGTGGCCTTGACGTAGGTGCCGATGCCGCCGTTCCAGAGCAGGTCTACCGGCGCCTTCAGGATCGCCGAAAGCAGGTCGGTCGGCGCCATGTGCGTGGCGTCGCTACGAATGCCGAGGACAGCCTTGATTTCCGGCGACACCGGCACCGACTTGGCGCTGCGCGGATACACGCCGCCACCTGCCGAGATCAGCGACTTGTCGTAGTCGTCCCACGAGGAACGCGGCAGCGCGAACATACGCTGGCGCTCGACGAAGGACTTCGCCGCGTCCGGATTCGGGTCGAGGAAGATGTGGCGGTGATCGAACGCGGCGAACAGGCGGATCTTCTCCGACAACAGCATGCCGTTGCCGAACACATCGCCCGACATGTCACCCACGCCGACCACGGTGAAGTCTTCGGTCTGGCAATCGCGGCCCAGCGCGCGGAAGTGGCGCTTGACCGACTCCCAGGCACCCTTGGCCGTAATGCCCATGCCTTTGTGGTCGTAGCCGTTCGAACCGCCGGAGGCGAAGGCGTCGTCGAGCCAGAAACCGTGCTCGGTCGAGATCGCGTTGGCGATATCGGAGAACGTGGCCGTGCCTTTGTCCGCGGCGACCACCAGGTAGGGGTCGTCGTTGTCGTGGCGAATCACGTCGTGCGGCGGAACCACCTTGCCCTCGACCAGGTTGTCGGTGATGTCGAGCAGGCCGTTGATGAACATGCGGTAGCAGGCGATACCCTCGGCCAGCTGCGCATCGCGATCGCCACCCACGGGCGGACGCTTCACGAAGAAGCCACCCTTCGAGCCGACCGGCACGATGACCGTGTTCTTCACCATCTGCGCCTTGACCAGGCCAAGGACTTCCGTACGGAAATCCTCGCGGCGATCGGACCAGCGCAGGCCACCCCGTGCGACCGAGCCGAAGCGCAGGTGGATGCCTTCCACGCGCGGTGCATAGACGAAGATTTCGCGGAACGGCACCGGCTTGGCCAGCTCGGGCACCTGGTGCGAATCGAACTTGAAGCTCAGGTACGGACGGTACGCGCCGTCCCACAGCTGGAAGAAGTTCGTGCGCAGGGTAGCGTGGATCAGCGAGATGAAGCTGCGCAGGATGCGGTCTTCGTCGAGGCTGGAAACGTTATCCAGCAGCGCGTTGAGGGCTTCTTCGACCGCCGTGGCCTGCTCGGCGCGCGGACGGCCGAGCGACGAAACGAGATTGCCGATCAGGCCCGGCTGCGTGGCCAGCGTTTCCGGTCCGATGAGCGCATGCATCTCGTGCGAAAGCAGACTTTCCGCGCGCTCGCGCTCGGCGGGGTCGAGGCTTTCGCGGCGTGGGTCGAAGCGTGCGTTGAACAACTCGACGATCAGGCCAGCGATAGCCGGGTAGTGATTGAGTGCATCTTCCATGTACGCCTGCGAGAAGGCGACGCCGGTCTGCAGCAGGTACTTGGTGTAGCTGCGCAGGATAGCCACCTGGCGCCAGCCGAGCTTGGCACCGAGGACAAGACGGTTGAAGCCGTCATTCTCGGCATTGCCGCGCCAGATCTGCTCGAAGGCATCCTCGAAGATCGAGCCAACCTGCTCGACATCGAAGGCGAGACGGTCGACCGGCTGCACTTCGAAGTCCTGGATGAACAGCGCGCTGTCGGCGAGCTTCAGTTCATACATGTGCTCGGTAAGCACGCGCAGGCCGAGGTTTTCCAGTTGCGGCAGCACTTCGGAAAGCGCGATATCGGACCCGGACCGGTAGACCTTGAAACGCAGTTCTTCCGGACGGTTCAGCGGATGGTAGAACGACATGCTGATCGCGTCGGGGCCATCCAGGCCAGCCAGCGCCCGCACATCGGCGGCCGCCACGTGTGGCGCCACTTCGTCCACGTATCCGGCAGGCAACGCCTTGCCGTAGCGATTGGCCAGGATGATGCCCTGCTGTTCGCCGGCGGTTTCGATCAGGCGGTCGCGCAGCTCGTCGTTCCAGTTGCGCGCGATCGAGGCGATCTGCGCCTCCATGGAGGCCGCGTCGTAGACCGGGTGGTCGCCGATACGGGGACGAACCACCACGTGCAGGCGAACCAGAGCCGCCTCACCCATCAACACCGCGGAATCCACATGCTCGCCATGGAAGGCTTCACGCAGGACGCCTTCCACGCGCTCGCGCACGGCCGTATTAAAGCGGTCGCGCGGAATGAACACCAGGCAGGAGAAGAAACGACCGTAACTGTCGCGGCGGATGAACAGGCGCGTGCGCGTGCGCTGGGCGAGCTCGAGCAGGCCGATGGCCAGGGCGTAGAGTTCGTCGGTGCTGCACTGGAAGAGCTCGTCGCGCGGCAGGGTGTCGAGGATATGGCGCAGCGCCTTGCCCGAATGCGAGTCCTGCTTCAGGCCGGAGCGAGTCATCACCGCTTCGCACTTGTCGCGCACCAGCGGCACGTGCTGCGGGTGCGCCATATAGGCATTGGACGAGAACAGGCCGAGGAAGCGCTGCTCCGCGACCGGGCGGCCCTTTTCGTCGAACTTGAGGACGCCGATGTAGTCCATGTAGCCCGCGCGGTGGATCGGCGAGCGCGCATTGGTCTTGGTCAGGATGATCGCATCGGTGGAACCCGAGCGCGGCAGCTCGCTGGCGACCAGGGTGCGCAGCGAGCGCGGTGCGAGCGAACGCTCCGCCGCGCGCAGGATGCCCAGGCCCGAGCCCTCGACCGTCCTCAGGACGTCATCACCCTCGCCGTGGGCCACTTCGTATTCGCGGTAACCCATGAAGGTGAAGTGGTTGTCGGCGACCCAGCGCAGGAATTCCGTGGCTTCGCGCACTTCGTCCGCCGTGTACGGCAGGGAGCGCTTACCGAGGTCGTCGGCCACCTCGTTCATTTTGGCGCGCATCGCACGCCAGTCGTCCACCGTCTCGCGTACGTCAGAAAGGGCAGTTTCGAGGTTGGCCTTGACCGTATCCAGCTCGGTGTCATCGAGGCGGTCGATCTCGAAACGCATGATCGACTCGCTGCTTTCACCCGAGCCGATGGCTTCAAGCAGACCGGCAGYGGAGCGGACCACCGGCACGACCGGGTGGATGATGACCTGAATGTCCGCATGCGCGGCGGCCACCATGGAAACGGTGTCGACCAGGAAGGGCATGTCGTCGGTGACGACCTCGATCACCGCGCGGCTGCCGGAAACGCCGGGATTATAGACGCGGACCTTGGCCTTGCCCGCCTGGCGCTCGCGCGCGAAGGTGAGCAGATCGGCGATCAGGGCAGCCCAGCGATCCGGCGCGTGCAGCGCGTAATCGGTCGGCGCGATGCGCTCGAAAAAAGCTTCGATAAAAAAGCGCGCCTCGTTGAGGCGCTCTGCGGGGTAGCCGATCTTCTTCAGTTCATCGAAAACAACGGCGTGGAACTGGCCGTCTGCTGCGGCGCGAATCGCATTCATGGGCGGATATCGATGTGGGGAGAGAGAGGAAAACCGTCAAAGCATAGCTCTCACCCATGGCATGTAGCCACACCATCGCGTACTCGTCGTTGGCGCTTTTTCAGTGCGCCGCGACATATTGCACAACCTCCCACGAGGCGAAGCGTGCATGTTCCCCACCCGCGCCGGAGTGCAACGCAACAATTCGCACGCGAATGTTGTTCATGACCGTTGACGGTGGTCCGAGGGAGATTCTAAACTGGACGGTATAGTCCAGCAGGTATACGAAATGACGAACCTGGATCCCCGGCCGACTTCCGATCGTCAGCAACGGGTGCTCCAGGCGGCTTGTGCGTTATTCCTGCGTGACGGTTACCGCGTCAGCATGGGCGCCGTGGCACGCGAGGCGGGCGTGTCCAAGCAAACTGTGTATGCGCACTTCGAAAATAAGGACACCCTGTTCCACGCTGCCGTCGAACAACTTGTCTTACCCCTGCACGCCACCCTCACCCCGGAAAGTCGCGGCCTGAGCAACACGCTCATCGCGCTGGCCAGGGCGCACCAGACCTACGTGACAGACCAGGTACACGTGGCGCTGGGCCGGATGCTCATCGCGGAAGCCCCGCGGTTCCCGGCCGCGGCGCGAACGTTTTTCCGGACCGCGATCGATACCGTCGCGACCCGGCTGGCCGGTTGCATGGCTGAAGCGATGGACCATGGAACGATGCGCCGCGAGGACCCCGAGGTCGCCGCGGAACTGTTCCTTTCCATGCTTCACGGGCTCGAAGGGGATCGCCGCCTCTTCGGCATCCATGCGAGGGGACAAAAGGCACAGGACGACTGGGCGCGACACGCGGTAACTGTATTTATGCATGCGTACGACATCCTCCCGGATGCCACGGCGCTTACGACAAAGAAACCTGGAATAGGAACGGAGTTCTCATGAATCCCCTGCCCCTGCGCACCCCCCTGCTAGCCCTCGGCCTCGCCGCCGCGCTTGCCGCCTGCCACAAGCAGGAAGCACCACCGGCGCCGCCCCCGGCCCCGGTCGGCATCATCAGCGCCCAGCCGCAGACCGTTCCCCTGATCCAGGATCAGGTCGGACGCATCTCGGCCCTGCGGACTGCCGACGTACGCGCCCGCGTACCCGGCATCCTGCTGAAGCGACTCTATGTCGAAGGCACGGATGTGAAGGCCGGCCAGAAGCTGTTCCAGATCGACCCGCAGCCGCTTACGGCCGAACTGAACTCGCAGCTCGCCCTGCTGGCCTCGGCGAAAGCGACGGCGGCCAACAACAAGGCCACCGCTGACCGCAACCGCGGCCTTATCGGCAAGAACTACGTGTCCCGGCAGGATCTGGACACCGCCGAGGCCGCCCAGCGCACCGCCGATGCTGCGGTGAAGCAGGCGGAAGCCAACGTCCAGGCAGCCCGGATCAACCTCGGCTTCACCGACGTGGTCTCGCCGATCGACGGCCGCGCCGGGCAGCAGCAGGTCACCGAGGGCGCCCTCGTGGGCCAGGGTGACACCACCCTGCTGACCCAGGTCGACCAGATCGACCAGCTCTACGTGAACTTCAGCATGTCGGTCACCGACCTCGACACCATGCGTCGCGCTGCCGCCTCGGGAGACGCCACGCTGTCGCCGACCGACAAGTCCACGGTGAGCATCCAGCTACCGGACGGCTCGGACTACAGCGAGAAGGGCATGCTCGACTTCTCCTCGGCCACGGTGAACCCACAGACCGGCACGGTGAACCTGCGCGCCCAGCTCGCCAATCCCGATGTACGCCTGCTCCCGGGCCAGTTCGTGACGGTCAAGGCCAACCTGGGCAACCTGCATAACGTCTACCTGGTTCCCCAGGCGGCCGTGCTGCGCGATCCGGGCAGCGCCTATGTGCTGGTCGTCGGCGAGGCGAAGGCAAAGGATCCGCAGACGGGCGAAGAGAAGACCATCCCGTCGGCCGCCGTGCGCCGCACGATCGTCGCCGACCGCATCAGTGGCGGGAACTGGGTCGTGACCGGTGGCCTCAAGCCGGGCGACAAGATCATCGTCGACGGCCTCGCCAAGGCGAAGGAAAACGCGCCGGTGAACCCGTCCCCGGCCAAGGCCACGCAGGACGCCGGTGCTCCCGGCGCCCCCGCTCCGGCAAAGGCAGCCTCGTCGGCCGCCCCCGCCGGTAAGCAGTAAGGGAGTTACCCATGCCGACTTTCTTCATCGACCGCCCCATCTTCGCGTGGGTCGTGGCGATCCTGATCAGCCTTTGCGGCACGATCTCCCTGCTCAACATGGGTATCGAGTCGTACCCGAACATCGCCCCGCCACAGGTCGTCGTCACCGCGACCTACCCGGGTGCGAGTGCGGATACGACCGAAAAGACCGTGACGCAGGTGATCGAGCAGCAGCTGACCGGTATCGATCACCTGCTCTACTTCAGCTCCGCCTCCAGCTCCAGCGGCACGGCGACCGTCACGCTGACGTTCGAGACCGGTACGGATCCGGACATCGCCCAGGTCCAGGTGCAGAACAAGGTGTCGCTCGCGACGCCTCGCCTGCCCGCGGAAGTGACCCAGCAGGGCGTCGTGGTGGCCAAGTCCAACCCCGACTTCCTGATGTTCGTCGCGCTGACCTCGAACAATCCGGCGATCGACGGTAACCGACTGACCGACATCGTCTCCTCGCAGGTGCTCGACCAGATCGCCCGTATCCCGGGCGTGGGCAGCACGCGCCAGCTGGGTGCCGAATACGGCATGCGCGTCTGGCTCAACCCGGACAAGCTGCGTGGCTACGGCCTGTCGGCCACGAACCTGCGTGACGCGCTCAGCACGCAGAACGTGCAGTTCGCCGCCGGCTCCATCGGTACCGATCCGGCCACCAACGGCCAGGGCTTCAGTGCCACGGTGTCCGCGGAAGGCCGCTTCACCTCGCCGGAAGAGTTCTCCAACATCATCCTGCGCGCGAACAACGACGGCACCGTGGTCCGCCTCAAGGACGTCGCACGCGTCGAGCTCGGGCCGCAGACCTACGGCTTCAATGCCCAGTGGAACGGCACGCCCACCGGCTCGTTCGGTGTGCAGCTGCTGCCCGGCGCGAACGCGCTGGACGTCGCCAACGCCGTCCGCGCCAAGATGACGGACCTCGCCAAGAGCTTCCCGGACGGCGTCACCTGGTTCGCCCCGTACGACACGACGCAGTTCGTGACAATCTCGATCACGGAAGTGGTGCATACCCTGGTCGAGGCGATCATCCTCGTCTTCCTGGTGATGCTGCTGTTCCTGCAGAACTTCCGCGCCACGATCATCCCGACCCTGGTCATCCCGGTGGCCCTGCTCGGCACCTTCCTGGGTCTGTCGCCGCTCGGCTTCACCATCAACCAGCTCACCCTGTTCGGCATGGTGCTGGCCATCGGTATCGTGGTCGATGACGCGATCGTGGTGATCGAGAACGTCGAACGCATCATGTCGGAAGAAGGGCTGTCGCCCCCGGCAGCCACGCGTAAGGCGATGGGCCAGATCACCGGTGCCATCGTGGCGATCACCGTGGTGCTCGCGGCGGTGTTCGTGCCCTCGGCCCTGCAGCCGGGCGCGTCGGGCATCATCTACAAGCAGTTCGCGCTGACGATCGCGGTGTCGATGGGCTTCTCGGCCTTCCTCGCCCTCTCGTTCACGCCGGCGCTTTGCGCGACGATCCTCAAGCCGACGCACGGCGAGCGGAAGAACGTTGTCTACCGCAAGTTCAACCAGGTCTTCGACAAGGTCCAGCACACCTACTCCGGCCATATCAGCGGCGCGATTCGTCACGCCCCGCGCTGGATGATCGTGTTCGTCCTGATCGCCGTACTCTGCGGCTTCCTGTTCGCCAGGCTGCCGACCAGCTTCGTCCCCGACGAAGACCAGGGTTACGCGCTGGCCATCGTGCAGTTGCCGCCGGGTTCGAGCATCGCTCGTACCGAGCATGTGATGAGCAGCGTGAAAGGTATCGTTCTCAAGGATCCGTCCATCGAGGGCGTGTTCGCGATCTCCGGCTTCAGCTTCGTGGGTACCGGTGAAAACGTCGGTATGGCCTTCATCAAGTTGAAGGACTGGGACACCCGTGACTACACGGCCACCCAGATCATCCAGCAGTTGAACGGCAAGATGCAGGGCGTGCGCGATGCCACGATCTTCGTGGTCAACCTGCCCACGATCCGCGGCCTGTCGCAGTTCGGCGGTATCGACATGTACCTGCAGGCACGTGCCGGCCAGTCGCGCGCGGAACTGACCCAGGCCCGCAATGCCCTGCTCGGCGCGGCCGCGCAGAACAAGGCCCTGGTAGGCATCCGTCCGAACACGCTGGAAGATGCACCGCTGCTGCAGTTGAACGTGGACCGCACCCAGGCTCAGACCATGGGTCTGAACGTCAGCGATATCTATACCGCGATCCAGCTCACGCTGGCCCCGGTGTACATCAACGACTTCCAGTACGGCGGTCGCGTGAAGCGCGTGATGCTGCAGGCGGATGCGCCGTACCGCATGGGTACGGATGCCTTCGCACACATCTTCACGCCCAGCACCCTGGCGTCCTCCACCTCGACATCGGCCACGACGGGCTCCTCCGTTGCCAGCGCGTCCACCACTACAGACAGCTCGATGATCCCGCTGTCCACCGTGGTGCATTCGAACTGGACGATGGCCGCACCGACGCTCAACCGCTACAACGGTTACTCGGCCGTGGAAATCGTCGGTAACGAGGCCCCCGGGTTCTCCACCGGCCAGGCGATGGGTGTCGTCGAAGGCATCGTGAACGACAAGCTGCCGAAGGGCTTCGGTTATGACTGGACAGGCCAGTCGTACCAGGAAATCCTCTCCGGCAACTCGTCGACGATGCTGCTGGCGCTGTCGATCGTGATCGTGTTCCTCTGCCTTGCCGCGCTGTACGAGAGCTGGTCCATCCCGGTCGCCGTCCTGCTGGTGGTGCCGCTCGGCATCCTCGGTACGGTCGTCGCCTCGATGCTGCGTGGCCTGCCGAACGATATCTACTTCAAGATCGGCATGATCACGGTCATCGGCCTGGCAGCGAAGAACGCCATCCTGATCGTCGAGTTCGCGGTGGAGAAGCAGCAGGAAGGCAAGACCCTGCGCGACGGTGTGGTCGAGGCAGCCCGCCTGCGACTGCGCCCCATCCTGATGACCTCGCTGGCCTTCATCCTCGGCGTGTTCCCCCTGGTGATCTCCACGGGTGCAGGTGCGAACTCCCGCCACTCGATCGGCACGGGCGTCATCGGCGGCATGCTCTTCGCCACCTTCCTCGGCCTGCTGCTGATTCCGGTGTTCTACGTCAGCGTTCGCCGCATGCTGGGCGACAAGCTCGACGAGGTCTCGCACACGATGCCGCACGTCGGTCATGATGACGACAACGATCCGCACGGTGGTGGTGGCAACGGTCCGCACGATGGTGGTCCGACCAACCTCGAGCCGCACGCACCGAACGTCGGTGATG
>NZ_JBFUIT010000120.1:0-11139 GCF_056401735.1 Luteibacter sp. P4_D7_3 | reverse complement strand
GTGAAACCACAGTTCATCCTGTGCTCGGCCACCATCGGCAACGCTACCGAACATGCCCAGGCGCTGATCGAGGACGAGGTCGTCAYCATCACGCGCAGCGGTGCGCCGAGCGGCGACAAGCACATCCTTTTGTGGAACCCGCCGGTGATCAACCCGGATCTCGGTCTGCGCGCATCCGCACGGTCGCAGACCAACCTGATCGCCCGCGTGGCGATCAAGGCGAAGATGAAGACACTGGTGTTCGCGCAGTCGCGGCTGATGGTCGAGGTACTCACCAAATACCTGAAGGATGTCTTCGATCACGACACGCGACTGCCGGCGCGCATTCGCGCGTACCGTGGCGGATACCTGCCCACCGAGCGGCGCGAGGTGGAGCGTGCGATGCGCGCGGGCAACGTCGACGGCATCGTGTCCACGTCCGCGCTGGAGCTCGGCGTCGACATCGGCAGCCTCGACGCGGTCGTGCTCAATGGGTATCCGGGCTCGATCGCCGCCACGTGGCAGCGATTCGGTCGCGCCGGACGGCGCCAGCAGCCGTCGCTCGGCGTGCTGGTCGCCACCAGTGCGCCGCTCGACCAGTACCTGATGCGACATCCGGCCTTCCTCACCGAGGCGACCCCGGAGCAGGCGCGCATCCAGCCCGATCAGCCGCTGATCCTGCTCGACCACATCCGTTGTGCCGCCTTCGAACTGCCGTTCGTCGCGGGAGATGCGTTCGGCCCCGATGATGCCGGGCCGTATCTCCAGGTACTTGCCGAAGCGGAGGTGCTGCACCAGGAAGGCGAGCGTTGGGAATGGATTGCCGACAGCTACCCGGCCAATGCCGTGAGCCTTCGTTCGGTGGCCGATGGCAATTTTGTCGTCGTCGACCGTACGGAAGGCAGGCAGACGATCATCGCCGAGGTGGACTACTCGGCCGCGGCGCTGACGTTGTACGAGGGAGCGATCCACATGATCCAGTCGGTGCCTTACCAGGTCGAAAAACTCGATTGGGACGGGCGCAAGGCGTACTGCACGCGCACCCGCGTGGATTACTACACGGACGCCATCGACTACACCAAACTGAAAGAGCTTGAGTGTTTCGACGGTAGCAAGGCGGGCGAGGGCAGTGCACGTCATGGCGAGGTGCATGTCGTGCGTCGCGTGTCCGGCTACAAGAAGATTCGTTACTACACGCACGAGAACATCGGCTATGGACCGGTGAACCTGCCCGACCAGGAGCTCCATTCCACCGCCGTCTGGTGGCAGTTGCCGCAGACGGTACTCGACGAAGCGTTTCGCTCGCGCCAGCACGCGCTCGACGGATTCCTCGGTGCGGCCTATGCGCTACACACGGCGGCCGTGGTGGCGGTGATGGCCGAGCCGCGCGACCTGCAGAAGGCGGTGGGTTCGGGCGACGGCGGCTGGTCGGCGCAGGTGGATGCCGCGGGTCGTGGACAGATTCGTGCGCAGGATGGCGGGCTCGCCCTGGCGGACGCGCTCGAGCGCTTCCTGCCCACCGTCTATCTCTACGACAACTTTCCCGGGGGCGTCGGCCTCAGCGAGCCGTTGTTCCGGCGTGCGCCGGAGCTTGTCACGCATGCACTGGCCACGGTCGAAGGCTGCGAATGCAAGGCGGGCTGCCCCGCCTGCGTCGGCCCCGTGCTGGCCGCTGATGAGAACCGGGAGGAGACGCCGCGCGCCCTCGCCGCGCGCGTGCTACGCCTGCTCGGAGCCGCCGCATGAGCGACCTCGCCTCGAGACTGGCCGCCCTCCGTAAGCAGGCCGGCGGCCGATCTCCAGCTTCTGTAGGAGCCGATTCATCGGCGAACCAACCCGGCCTCAGTCCGAACAGTGTCGGCCCCGCTCCGCAGGGATCGCCGATGAATCGGCTCCTACAGAAGCCGGGCGTCGACCTGGCGGCGCTCCGCCGCATGGCGGGGGTGCGCGAGCGCCTCGGCCAGCCGCGCCTGCCACCACGCACCTTTAGCCGTGACGTCCCCGGCGAAGAGATCGCCCCTGGCCTGCGCTACCTCGAGCAGCGCTACGCGTGGCCCGATGCGCCGTCCGAACTCGATCTCACTTTCGCTCGCCTCACCAGCGCGCGCCGCGAACACGTGCTGCATTTCGATACCGAAACCACGGGGCTCGCCGGCGGCACCGGCACACGCGCCTTCATGATCGGTGCGGCCGACTGGCACGATGGCGGCTTGCGCGTCCGCCAGCTCTACATCACCACCATGGCGGCGGAGAGCGCCATGTTGCGATCGTTCGCCGAATGGATCGACGCCGACACGGTGCTGGTCAGTTACAACGGAAAATCCTACGACGCGCCACTGCTCGCGACGCGTTATCGGCTCGCGCGCATGACGAATCCACTCGCCGGGCTGACGCATGTCGATCTGCTGCACCCCGTGCGCCGCCGATACCGCCAGGTGTGGGAGAACTGCAAGATGCAGACGGCGGAACGAAACCTGCTGCGCATCGTGCGCGAAGACGATTTGCCGGGATCGGAAGCACCGCGGGCATGGCTCACGTATCTTCTCGGCGGGTCGTCAGGCGATCTCGTGCGCGTCGCTGCACATAACCTGCAGGACGTGCGCAGCCTCAGCGGCCTGCTCGTTGAGGCGCACGGCTGGGCCGCGCTGGATGCACGGCATGCGCAGGAAGGTTCGCTGCACGGTAACGAAAAATAGACGCGGTTCCGCGCACGCTCGCTCGAATCCCGTTGAAAGCGGTAAGGAGGCGAAGGCATGAGCGAGGCGACCAAACCCTGCGATCACGACGGGTGCAACTGCCAGATCCCGGTGTCGCGTGACTTCTGCAGCGAAAGTTGCCGCATGGCGGCCGAGAGCCAGAACGTGGGTGGTGCCTGCGAGTGCGGCCATGCGGCCTGCCAACAGCGGCGCTGACGACGATACGCGAGGAGTACAACATGACCGACGAAAAGAAACAGCCGACGTCCGGCTACCGCGAAGAGAATCTCAAGCCGTCGCAGGGAAAGCCAAAGGTGCCCGGCGAAGGCCATCCGAAGGAATCTCAGAATAATCCCAACCAGAAGCCCGGCAAGCAGGGCTCCTGATGGTGACAGGCAAATGTGGGAGCCGCCAAATGTGGGAGCCGCTTCAGCGGCGATAGCCAAGGTGCCGCACCCCCATCGCCGGCATAGCCGGCTCCCACAACGGACTCAGGCCGCCTTGCGCAGCAGTCCACCGATCGAAGCGATAGCGCCACCGATCGCTTGCGTCTTGTGGTCGTCGCTCATGGCGACACCCTCGGCGCGGACGAACTCGATGTCGGTGACACCGAGGAAGGCGAACACCGCGCGCAGGTACGGCTCCTGGAAGTCCATGCCAGCAGCTGGCGAACCCGGGAGGCTGTAAACGCCGCCACGCGAGGACGCGATGATCACGCGCTTGCCACCTGCCAGGCCCTCGGGGCCGGCCGCGGTGTACTGGAAGGTCTTGCCGGCGACGGCAATGCGATCGATCCAGGCCTTGAGCGAGCTCGTAATGCCGAAGTTGTACATCGGCGCACCGATGACGATGACGTCGGCGGCGAGGAATTCCTCGAGAACTGCGGCGTTCTCGGCGGCAGCCGGATCGTTCTCACCGGCCGGCAGGCCCCAATGGCCGAGCGGGGCGGCGTGCAGGTCACGGTAGGTCACGTCGACGCCCGGGTGGTTCTTCACGAACTCCGCCACGACGGCCGCCGTCAGACCGCGGGAAACAGAATAGGCGCCAAGCGCGCTGGCATCGAGATGCAGGAGTTTCATGGGTGTTCCTCAGTCGTAGACCGCAGGATGCGGGACGGAGGAAACGATACGCCGGCGACAATCGCCTGATTAGCCCGCCTGGAGTAGACTCATTGTTTCGAATTGGAAACGACGGATTCCGATGGAAGGCGCACTGCAGGACCTCAACGATCTGTACTTCTTCGCCTCCGTGGTCGAGCACGGGGGCTTCTCGGCCGCCGGGCGCGCCCTGGGTATCCCGAAGTCCCGCCTGAGCAAGCGCATCGCCCAGCTGGAGGACCGGCTGGGTGTGCGGCTGCTCCAGCGGACCACGCGTCGTTTCGTCGTCACCGAAATCGGCGAGCGCTTCTACGCCCATTGCCGCGCCGTTCTGGAAGAAGCACGGGCGGCGCAGGACGCCGTGGACGAGCTGCGCACCGAGCCGAGGGGCATCGTGCGCGTGAGCTGTCCTGTCTCGCTCGCCCAGAACGTGCTCGGTCCGATGTTGCCGGCCTTCCTGCTCGAACACCCCAAGGTGCAGGTGCGCGTGACCGCGACCAATCGCCGGGTCGACGTTATCGGCGAAGCCTTCGACGTGGCGATCCGGGTGCGCGAGAAGCTCGATACGGACGCCACCCTGGTCCTGCGCAGCATCGGCTTCGCGCGCAACCTGCTGGTGGCCAGCCCGAAGTTCCTCGACAGCAACGGTCGCCCGAAGACCCTCGACGAACTGGCCGCGCTGCCGGCCTTGTCCATGTACGAGCATGAAGGCGCGCAGGTGTGGGAGCTGGTCGACTCCAACGGCAAGAAGGCCGCCGTCGAGGTCAAACCGCGGCTGGTCAGTGGCGATTTCTCGATGCTGATCGCGGCTGCCGTGCAGTGCTGTGGCGTCGCGCTGTTACCCGAGGATTACTGTGGCCCGTTGATTTCCAGCGGCGAGCTGGAATGGGTGCTGCCCGAGTACACCACGGCCCAGGGGACGCTGCACTTCGTCTACCCGAGCCGCCGTGGCCTGCTGCCGGCCATTCGCAGCTTCGTCGACTTCCTCGCCGATCGCCTGCCCAAGGCGCAGGCCGAGTTCCACAAGGACTGCGACAAGGTGGCGGCCGATCCCAGCCAGGCAGGAGCGATCAAGATGGCGCGCATGTTAGGATCGAGCCCTTCGGCCACGTTTGGCCATCCAAACGAGTAAGGATGTTCGATGCAGCTCGAAACCAAGCTTCCCAAGGTCGGCACGACCATTTTCAGCGTGATGAGCCAGCTCGCGCTGGAACACAAGGCGGTCAACCTGGGCCAGGGCTTTCCTGATTTCGAGCCGCCGGAGCCCCTGCGCGAAGCGATCACGCGGGCGATGGCCGAGGGCAAGAACCAGTACGCCCCCGGCATTGGCATTCCAAAGCTGCGCGAGCAGATCGCCGCGAAAACCGAGCGCCTGTACGGTCATCGGGTCRGCCCGGACACCGAGGTCACGGTCACCTCGGGTGCCACGGAAGCCTTGTTCTCCGCTATCGCCGCCGTGGTGAGGGCAGGGGAGGAGGTCATCGTTTTCGACCCCTGCTACGACAGCTACGAGCCGGCCATCGAACTCCAGGGCGCGACCGCGGTGCATATCCCGCTGACGCTGCCTGCGTTCGGCATCGACTGGCAACGCGTGCGTGAGGCCGTGACGCCGAAAACCCGCATGATCCTGATCAACTCGCCGCACAATCCGTCGGGCGCGGTGCTTTCGCGAGCCGACCTTGACGAGCTGGCGTCCATCGTGCGCGACACCAACATCGTCGTGTTGTCCGACGAAGTCTACGAACACATCGTGTTCGACGGTGCGGAACACCAGAGCGTGTTGCGCCACGAGGAACTGGCCACGCGCAGTATCGTGGTCTCGTCCTTCGGCAAAACCTACCACTGCACGGGCTGGAAGGTCGGCTACGCGATTGCGCCCAAGGCGTTGACGGCCGAGTTCCGCAAGGTTCACCAGTACCTGACCTTCTGCACGTTCAGTCCGGCGCAGTGGGCCTTCGCCGAGTTCCTCGAGTCCACGCCGGAGCATTACCTCGAACTGCCGGCGTTCTACCAGGCCAAGCGCGATCGTTTCCGTGAACTGATCGCACCGTCGCGGTTGAAACTGCTCGATGTTCCGGGCGGCTATTTCCAGCTGGTCGACTACAGCGCCATCCGCGATCTCGATGACATCAATTTCAGCGAATGGCTCGTGCGCGAAGGCGGCGTGGCCGCGATTCCCCTTAGCCCGTTCTACGAGAGTGCGCCGGATACGCGGCTGGTCCGGCTCTGCTTCGCCAAGAACGACGCCACCATGGAAGCCGCTGCGGAGCTGCTGTGCAAACTCTGACCGTTTCCCTCGTCCAGGGCGCGACGCGCTGGCACGATGCCGCCGGCAACCGCGACTATTACGGCAAGCTGGTGCGCGGCGCAGCGCCCAGCGACCTCATCGTGCTTCCGGAGACCTTCCTCTCCGGCTTCACTAACGACACGCTCGGCAACGCCGAAACGATGGACGGCGTCAGTGTGGCGTGGATGCGCGCTTTGGCCACCGAAGTGAACGCCACGCTCACCGGCAGCCTGGTGATCCGCGAAGGCGATACGGTCTTCAACCGGCTCCTGTGGGCATCGCCTGACGGTTCGCTGGCGTATTACGACAAGCGCCATCTGTTCCGCATGGCGGGCGAGCACACACGCTACGGCGGCGGTAACGAGCGCCTCATCGTGGAACTGAAAGGTTGGCGCATCCTGCCGCAGGTCTGCTACGACCTGCGCTTTCCGGTATGGCTGCGCAACGGACGTCGCGAAGAAGCGGCCGGCGGCATGGACTACGACCTGGCGCTGTTCGTGGCCAACTGGCCGGCGGCACGGCGCCATCCGTGGCGGACCTTGCTGCGGGCGCGCGCGATTGAGAACCTCGCGTACGTCATCGGCGTGAACCGTGTCGGCGTGGACGGCAACGATCTGCCTTACGCCGGCGATAGCGCCGTGATCGACACGGTCGGCGAGCCGCTGGTGGAACTGGGCGCGCAGGAGCAGGTCATCACCGTGGTCCTGGACCCCGCTTCGCTCAAGGCACACCGCGAGCGTTTCCCGGCGTGGATGGACGCCGACCGCTTCGCCCTCGATACCTCGGCCTGACCGGCCAATCAGTTAACCGGATAAATCGGATAACCGGATAACCGGCTCTTCGTAGGAGCCGATKCATCGGCGATCCCGCGGCAGCGGGCCAGGCTGYCGCRAGCACCCRTTCGCCGATGAATCGGCTCCTACTTCGCGGGTTCAAACGGAACCGCTGCGCCCGGCTTCAGGCTCTTCCGCCACGCTGCCAGCTTGTCCTCGATCCCTTCGCCGATAGCGATCTGTGGCTCGGACGCCTCGAGCGCGCCCTTCTTCTCCCACGCAGCGATTTCCGTTTTCGCCTTGCCGAACGCTTCGACGAAGTCCGGCGTCGTGTTCAGACCATCGACGAGCCACGCGCGGCCGAAATACGTGATGTCCGAATCGACGCCGCAGCCGAACGAGGTCCGGTCGGTGCGTGCCGAGGTCAGCACCAGGGTGCCCGGTCCACTCAGCTTCGGGACGAAGCCGCCGGAATAGCAGGCGTTGACCACGACCACCTTCCAGCGGAAGGCGTGCCGCGAGAGGATTTCCGAGACGCCATCGGCGTCGAGCTGGTCGAGCGGGATGGGATCCATGTCGACGAGGAGCGAGTGATCGCTTCCACCGTGCGTGGCGAGATAGACGACGAGGATGTCCTCACGCGTGTCCATGACCTTCGCGAGGCCGTCGATCGCACCTTCGAGATTGGTCCAGCTTGCGAGCGGCCGCGTCGTCAATGTCGCCGGATTGTTCTCCAGCACCAGCGTATGACCCGGGCTGGCGAAACGCTTGCTCACCAGCGTGTCGAAGTACTCGGCCTCATTGCGGAACACGTCTTCCGAGCCATCGCCGCCGAAAGCCAGGGCGTAGATGTTGGTCTTGCCAGGCGTGCGCGGAGCCAGGGCGGCTACCGCCTTGCGTAAGGTCTCAGGCTGGGCGGTAAAGACCTGTTCCGGCGTCGGCGCATCGTTCGGCCAGTCGCCGGAGTCGACATCCACCGATTCATCATCGGTGGCCGTGCTCGTCGCGGCAGCGGGCGCGGCCTCGGGCGGCGCCGTGGCGGCAAGCGCCGGCGAGGTTGCCGCCACAGGCTCGCGGACCACCGTTACAGGGGCAGGGCCCAGGTGCAGCACGCCGACGGTGAGCAGCACGCCGGCGACGAAGGCGCCCAGCACATAAATCGGCGTCCGCCGCCGTGGATCAAGGTGTGATGGCATCGAAATCCGCCACGGCAGGGTGGCCGGCATCCGTCAGCGCCTGTGGCGGCCGGATCAACTGGGTGGTCCGCATGCCTGCCTCACGCGCAGCGTCCAGCTCTTCCTTGATATCGGAGAGGAACAGCACCTGGCCGGGCGGCAGGCCGATGGCTTCGGCGATCTTCCGGTACGAATCGGTCTCGCGCTTGTGTCCGGTCTGGGTGTCGAAGTAGTCGGAGAAGAGCGGGGTCAGGTCGCCCATCTCGGTAAAGCCGAACAGCAGCTTCTGCGCGGCGACCGAGCCCGACGAATACACGTAAAGCTTGAGGCCCTGGGCGTGCCAGGCGCGCAACCGCGCGGCCACCTCGGGATACATGTGGGAGGTAAACACACCGGACTCGTAGCCTTCCCGCCAGATGAGACCCTGCAGGGCCTTCAGTGCGGTGGACTTGCGGTCTTCGTCGATCCAGCCGATCAGCAGGTCGATGATCTCGCCGCGCGAGGCCTCGACAATGTTAGCTTCCTTCGCCGCTTCCGAAAGCCAGTGCTGCACCTCGGCTTCGTCGGTATGTGTTTCGACGTAGGCCGGCAGGTGCTTGCGGGCGTACGGGAAGAGTACGTCCTTGACGAAGTCGATTGAACTGGTGGTGCCCTCGATGTCGGTGAGGACGGCGCGGATGTCGGACATGAGAGGGCTTACCTGCGGAGCGGGGAGATTCAGCAGGATAAACGACGCGACGTGGAGGCGAAATGCCCGAGCCTCAGCGCAGGCTCCGCACCGTGAAGAACTCGCTGGCGATCTTCCATCCGTCGGCGGTCTTCACCAGTTGCAGAACCTTCCAGCCGACGCTGCCGTCATCGCCACGACGGGTCACGAAGTCCAGCGAGGCCTGGGCGAGCGAGCCGTCCTGTTCGATACGCGAACGAGCGCGAGGGGTGTCATCGGCGGGTGGCCAGCAGCGTATCGGCGCTGTGGGCAGCGGCGGAGGCGGGACTCGGGGTCGTGCCCCGAACGGCCTTGCACGTGCCACCCGCGCTGAAGCCGGTCAGCGAGACATGGGGCCTGCCGGCCTTGCCGTCGACGGGGATACATCTGCTGGTTCGCGGTGCGGGCTCGCCTGAGGCCGCCCACCACCTCGCGCGCGTGATCCGCGAGGTGGTTGACGAGGTGGTGCGCGCCTGAGCACGCAAATTCGACTCAGGCGGCGGTGGATGCCTTGGCGGACGGGTGCGGGCTCATGCGCGGGAAGCGCTCGGCGATGTCCTCGCCGGTGAAGCTTGCCACCCAGCCTTCCGTATTGGTGAACAGGCGAATAGCCACGAAGTAGGGCGATTCGCTCATGTCGAACCAGTGCGGGGTGCCGTCGGGCACGCCGATCAGGTCGCCTTTTTCGCAGAGCACTTCGTGGACGCGGCCGTCGATATGCAGGGTGAACTGGCCGGCCCCGGCGACGAAGAAGCGGACTTCGTCTTCGCTGTGCGTATGCTCGTTCAGGAACTTCTGACGGAAGGTGGCGCGGTCCGGGTTGTCGGGCTTGAGGCTGATGACATCTACCGACTGGTAGCCGTTCTCGGCCATCAGGCGGTCGATGTCCGCACGATAGGCGGCGATGACCTCGTCCTGGGTGGCGCCGGGGGTGATGTCCTGCGTCGCCTCCCACTGTTCGAAGCGCACACCTACCGCGTCTAGGGCGGCAGCGATGTCGGCGTGCGCGGTGTGGACCACTACCGGGGTGTCGTGCTGGTTGTCGTTGTAGATACGCAGACGGCTCATGGGGAAAGCCTCCTCAGGTCGAGTTCGCAGCCCAGCAGGAATTCCAGGGCCTCGAGATGGCGGCGTGTTTCGGCCATGTCGCGGCCCCAGGTATAAATGCCGTGGCCATTGATCAGATAGGCATACAGCGGCTTRCCGCCGTCGATCCAGGCGTCCACCTGGGCCTCCAGCTCGGGCATCTGCTGCGTGTTGGGGAAAACGGGGATGTCGAGCACGCTTTCGTGCGTGGTGTAACCGGAAATCGCCTTCTGCAGCTCCCATCCTTCCAGCCGGACACGGCCTTCCGCGGCAAAGAGTCGCGAGGCGACGCTCTGCGTGCGCGAATGGGTGTGAAGCACCGCGTTAGCTTCAGGAAAACGCCGATAGATCTGCGTATGGAGCCCGGTTTCGGCCGAAGGGCGGTTGTCCGAGCCGACGGCCTTGCCTTCCATGTCCACCACCATGATGTCGTCGCGGCCGAGGCGTCCCTTGTCGCGTCCCGAGATGGTGATCGCGGCCAGCTCGTCGTCGATGCGCATCGAGAAGTTGCTGCTCGTCGCGGGCGTCCAGCCAAAAGCCGCCAACTCGCGTGCGGCGTCGGCGATGGCATCGGCGCGCTCGGCCAGCAGGGCGGGATCGACGTGGGAAAGGGTCTTCGGCATGGGGATTTGGACGTCCAAACAGGGGGCGAATATACCACGGGCCGGAAACCGGTCCCCGCGCTAATGGGAACCACTCCTTTTTCCGTGAACGGGTACGATTTCGGTCAGCACCGGCCCAGATGCAGGCCGGATCACCATCGACGGAGGTTTTACCCATGTCGGAACACGATACGAATAATGAGGGGCGCCGGCGTTTCCTCAAGGTCGCTGCCGGCGGCGTTGCCGTAGCCACCGTGCTCGGCACCCTGCCGCGCCTGGCCCGGGCCCAGGACCTGCCTCACCTTTCGCCCTCCGACCCCACGGCGGCCGCCCTGAAATACACCGAGGACGGCAGCAAAGCCCAGGGCAAGAAGACCGCCAGCGACGCCTGCATGAACTGCAACTTCTACCAGGGCAAGGCCGCTGCCGCTTGGGGCCCGTGCCAGCTCTTCCCGGGCAAGGCCGTTGCCAGCAAGGGCTGGTGCATTTCCCACGCTGTCATGATCTGAGGCTGGGAGGGCTCGCCCTCGGCCTCGCGTTTTGCCGCGAGCCGCCCCCGCAGACGCGAAAAGAGCCAAAAAAAACCAGCCCGCAGGCTGGCTTTTTTGTTCGAAATATTCATGTGAGACACAAAATGCAGCTCAGGCGCGCCAGGCCGAGGAGCTGACTCGCCTGACGCGCTGAGCGGCAATCCGGGGCCCACTGCCAAGTGATTTACCCACGGAACCGGGATCATAC